>DASXWF010000610.1:0-8166 GCA_036503835.1 Polyangiaceae bacterium
GCCCCGCGAGGAGCGGCTTCAACGAAAGCTCGGCGAGCTCGCGACGGACGGGCTCGGGAAAGGTGGTACCGAGCCATTCCCCGGCCGGGGGACGTTGGCGCGGCCAGGGCAGGAGGCGGAGGGGCGCGAGGCTCTTGAGATAGCGCCGGTGCTCGCGCGCGAGTGCCTCGAGGTGACACGCTCCGCTCTCGACCGGATCCCAGAGGACGACTCGCGCCAAGTCGAGGCGCGGCAAGGTCGCAGCGAGCAGCAACCCGCCGAGTCTGACGCCGACCGCGACGTAGCGCGCCGCGCCTGTCCGAACGGCGAGCTCGGTGCGCGCACTCTCGATGTCGCCTTGCCAGCGTCCGGGTCGCACGTCGCCGCCGTCGCCGAGCGAGTCGCCGCAGCCGAAGTAATCGAAGACGAGCGAGGGGACGCCCGCGCGTGCCAGCGTTTTCGCGAGCTTCGTGAGCACGAAGCGACTCCGCACGTGTTCCTGCCCGACGGCGCCGCAGATCAAGACGGCCGTTTCCGGGTGCTTGCGTCCGGCGCCTCGGAGCGCACCGTACAGGCTTTTTTCAGGTCCGAAGTGAAACGTCTCGACCTGCTCGGAGAAGGCGCGCGCCGCTGCGCTCGCGGTGACTCCGCCCGCGCCGGCGCTCTGTCCCAGCTTGCGATCGCAAATGCGAGCGAGCATTTCGAGGCTCTCGCGCAGGATGTCCATGCCTTCGAGGCGAACACCGAGCGCCTCTTCGACCGCAAGCGAGAGCTGGACGGCGAGCAGGGAGTCGCCGCCGAGCTCGAAGAAGTTGTCGTCCTTCCCGACGCTCCGGAGTTTCAAGAGTTGCCCGAACGCCACGGCCAGGCGCCGTTCCGTGGGCGTCGTGGGTTCGCGGAGGTTCGGTCCTCCGAGCGCTCGAAAGTCGGCTTCCGTCGGGGCGGGCAGCCCGCGCCGGTCGAGCTTCAAGTTGTGGTTCAGCGGGAGCTTTTCGAGCTCGACGAAGACCGCCGGAACCATGTAGTCGGGCAGCTGTTCCACGAGGTAGCGACGGATCGCGACGAGCCGCTGCGTTTTTCCCGCGGCATCGTCGGGATCGGGCGGATATTCCGGGACGACGTAGGCGACGAGCATTTTTTCGCCGTCGTCCTGGGCGCGACCCGACACGACGGCGTCGCGCACGCCCGGCGCGCGCCGCAGGGTGAATTCGATCTCCGCCGGCTCGACGCGCATGCCGCGGATCTTGATCTGGAAGTCGGTGCGCCCGAGGATTTCGAGCTCGCCCTCGGCGTTCAGTCGGCCGCGGTCGCCCGTGCGATAGAAGCGGCGACCTTCGCGGACGACGAACTTTTCGCGCGTGAGCTCGGGGCGGTTCAGGTACCCGAGCGCGACGCCGTCGCCCGCGAAATGGATCTCACCCGAGACGCCGCACGGGACCGGCTCGCCTGCCTCGTCGAGCACGCGCACGGCGACGCGCGCGAAGGGTTTTCCCACGTACGTCGTGCTGACGGTGCGATCGCGGGGGACGGGGTACGTCGTGCCCATGCAGGCGATCTCGCTGGAGCCGTAGATCACGAAGACCTCGGCGTTCGAGAAGGTCGCCTTGAGCGCCTCGAGCAGCTCGGGCGGGACCATGTCCCCGCCGGAAGAAGCGTGCCGCACGCGGGAGAACGCCGGGACGCTCTCCGGGTGGGCTCGCAGGTAGGAGACGAGGCCTTTGAGCAGGCTGGGACCGGCGTGAAAGATGGTGACCTCGCTCAGGGCTCGCGCGAGAGCGGGCGGGTCGAGCACGATCTCGCGCGGCAAGATCAAGGACGTGCCGCCCGCGACCAGCGGCGCGAGCAGCTCGAACAGGCTGATGCTGAACGAAAAGCGCGCGATCGACGGCATCACGTCGTGGGGGCCGAGCTCGTAGCGCTCGCGCGCGACACCCACGTAGTGCAGGAGGTTCGCGTGACTTGCGACGACGCCTTTCGGCGTGCCGGTGGTTCCGGAAGTGTAAAAGACGTACGCGGGTTGGCGTTCGGAAACGGAACGCCGCGGATTCTCCGCGGGGAGCTCGGTCATCGACGGGTCGAGCACCAGCACGGGCGCGGCGGCCGGCTCGAGCCGCGAGGCGAGGTGCGGCTGGGTCACGACGGCAGCCGGTCGCGTGTCTTCGAGCAGGGCCTGAATGCGCGCTGCCGGATAGCCGGGGTCCACCGGTACGTACGCGGCGCCGGCCTTCAGGATTCCGAGCAGGGCGACGAGGATGTCGAAGCTCGGCTCGACGCACACGACGACGAAGCTCTCCGCGCCCACGCCGAGCGCGGCGAGCCGGTGCGCGAGGCGATTGGCGCGGCGGTTGAGCTCCGCGTAGTCGAGCGCGGCATCGCCGAAGCGCGCGGCGACCGCGCCCGGCGTTTCGCGCGCGTGTCGCTCGACCAGCTCGTGAACGAGCTGAGCGGCCACGGGGCAAGAGGTGCCGTTCGCCAGGTCGTCCCGAGGCGAAAACGCCACTTGAGGCAGTTCGCCACGGCGCTCATGAAGAAGCCCTTCATTGATTCCGGCAGAAGTTTCGAGGAAAGCGTCGGGCACGAGCGGCGGTGTGCAAGTTGCAAGCCCGCAGGCGGACACGCCGATGTCGAGACGGGCGAAGCTCGCCAGCTTGCTTTACCAGACCGGAATCGTGCGTGCGGCCCTCGCGCTGCGGTCGAGCGCGCCGCGCCAATGGGTGAGTGTTCTCACGTACCACCGGTTTCCGAGCGCCAAGGGTGCGACGCTCTTCGACGACGAGGTCGTCGACGTGTCGGCCGCTGCTTTCGACCGCCAGCTCGGCACCCTCGCGCAGTATTTCACGTTCGTCGGGGTCAACGAGCTCTGCGCGTTCGCCGCCGGTCGTCCGATTCCGCCGAACTCGCTCGCCATCACGTTCGACGACGGTTACCTCGACAACTACGAAATCGCGCTGCCGATTCTGAAACGTCACGGCGCGAAAGCCACCTTCTTCGTCTCGACGGGCACGATCGACGACCGGCGCCTGCACTGGTGGGACCGCATCGCCTACATCGTGAAGCGCACGGCGCTCGACAAGCTCAAGCTTTCCTACCCTTACGAGCTCGACATCTCCCTCGCCGATCGCGCGCTCGCGCAGCAGCGCCTGCTGCGCATCGTCAAGACGTACCACGGCCTCGACCTCGATCGTTTCCTCGACGAGCTCGGAGTCGCGGCACGCGTGGCCTGGTCCGCGCAGCTGGAGAGCGCGTTCGCCGAGCGGATGATCATGACGTGGGACCACGTCCGGGAGCTCAAGAGCGCCGGCATGGACGTGCAGTCGCACACGCGCACCCACCGCGTACTCGCGACGCTGGGCCCCTCGGCTCTCGTCGACGAGCTCGCCGGCTCGCGCGCCGATCTCGCCCGCGAGATCGGTGAAGCGCCGCGGGCCCTCGCCTACCCCGTCGGCAACGAAATCGACACGAACTCTCCCGTCCGAGCCGCGCTGGAGCTCGCCGGCTACGAGGTCGGCTTGAGCAACGGCACCGGCGCGAACCTCGTCGATGCCTCCGTCGATCGGTACAACATCCGCCGGCACGCCGCCGGTCTCGAACTGTCGGAGACCTACCTGCTCGCGATGCTGACCATGCCCGCCCTCGCGCAAAAGCACCCTCATCGGGGGGCGCTGTCGTCGGGAGGGTGAAGGCCCGACCGAGCACGAAGCTTCAGAAATGAACCGCGACTGAAGGGCCGGAGCGGCTGTTTTCGTGCCGGCTCCGGCATGCTGCCTTCCCGGACGCGCCTCGGTCACTAACCTGACGTGGGATGCCCGCGTCTCGCTCCGCGAACGTTCGCCGAAGAGGTGCGAGTTTTCGCTCGCCTCCGCGGCGAAACCGTGTTCCCGGTGCTAAGCTCGCCGGATTATTTGCTGCACACTCGGGAAACGAATGCGTAAAGCTTCATTACAAATATACGCTGTCGCTCTAGGCTACGGGGCGATTGCCTGCGTGGCGACCATCGAGCCGACCGACCTCCCCGGAGACTCGGGTGACGGCGGTACGTCGTCGGGTAGCGCCGGGACTCCGGCTGGCGGCAAGGCAACCGGCGGTTCGGGTGGTGGCGCGTCCGGGAGCGCTCCGAAGGGTGGAAGCACGAGCGCTGGGTCCACGAGCGGAGGCAACAGCACGGGGGGCCAGGGCACCGGCGGTTCGGTGGCGGGCACTGGGCCCACGGCAGGCAACTTCACCGGCGGCGCCGGAGCGGGCGGTACCGGCATTGGAGGCCAGAATGCCGGCGGTTCCGTGGCAGGCACCGGTATCACGGGTGGCAGCTTCACCGGCGGCGGTGGGGCCGGCGGCACTGGCATCGGCGGCGCCGGCACCGGGGGTAAGGGCGCGGGTGGCTCCCTCGGAGGCGGCGGGTCGACCGGCGGCATTGCGAGCGGCGGCGCCGGGACCGGCGGGTTGCCGGGTGGAACCGGCGGAACGGGTGGCCCGATCGAGGAGCCCGACTGCAACGCTGCGATGCCGAGTGGCGGAACGCAGAAATCGGGCAACGGCACCGGCGGTGAGGGCAACCTCGCTTGGGAGATCTGGTCCAACACGGGTCAGGGCCAGCTCACCCACTACGATGTCCCGGCGTTCATCGCGACCTGGAACAACTCGGGAGGGTACCTCGGTCGTCTGGGCTACGAGTGGGGCGGCTTCGGCGACGAGCCCGTGCCGCACGATCAGCGAGGCGAGATCACGGCGCAGTACGTCTCCAAGAAGACGGGCAGCGCGGGCGGCTACTCCTACGTCGGCATGTACGGGTGGACGACCAACCCGTGCGTCGAGTGGTACATCGTGGACGACTCCTACAACAACATGCCGATCAATCCGGGCAGCACGACCAACAAGGGTGAGGTGCAGATCGACGGCGGCACCTACATCATGTACACGCGCCCCACCACCGGCACCGGCGGCACGCGCTGCTCCGGCACCACGAACTGGATGCAGTACTACAGCGTACGCAGGACGGCGCGCACGTGCGGCATCATTTCCCTGAGCGAACACTTCCGCTCCTGGCAGAGCCTCGGCATGGACATGACCGGCGAGCTCCTCGAAGCCAAGATCCTGGTCGAGGTCGGCGGCGGCGTCGGCAACGTGCAGCTGCCGATCGCGAACGTCATCGTGCAGTAGTCGTCGCGTGGGGTCCGCGCACGCCGCGCGGTTAGCGACGGGCGACATCAAGTCGCGCCGGGGCCCCGACACGAGGACGTTGCACCGGGGGAGCGCAAATTGTCACTCCTACGAGAAGGGGGCGGGGGACAAAAAACGCGTCTCTGCGTCGTGACGCCGCGTGGTTATCCAAGCCCTCAACGGACGTCGGTCAGCGGCGCCGGGCCACTCGAAGGTGATCCTGATGCCAACGCACTCCCCAACGTTTGGAATCTGGCAGCGGTGCGGCAGCCTGGGTCTACTCTTCGCGCTTTCGGGCTGCACCGGGGATGACGCGCCCTCGAACGGGCCCGGGGGCGCGGGGTCGAGCGCCGGCGGGCACTCCGCTACCGGTGGTGCGACGGCGACGGGCGGCGTCGCTGGCTCGAGCGGAGCAACCGCCGCCGGAGGCAGTGGGACGAGCGGATCGGTCGGCACCGGCGGGAACGTCTCTACAGGGGGCACGCCGGCGGCGGGAGGCAACGGTGCGAGTGGTCAGAACGGCGGCGGATCGCCCGCCGGCGGCTCTGGCGGGTTTGGTGGAACGGTTCAGGCAGGCGCCGGAACCACAGCCGGCGGCGGCGCGTCCGGTGGCGGTGCTTCCGGCGCGGGCGCCACGGCCGGCGGCGCCTCAGGTGGCGGTGCCGGTAGCTCCGGCGCCGGCGGAAGCTCCGGGGGAACGCCCAGCACTGCCGACGCCACCATCGTCCCCGATCCTGCGTGGGCCTGCGGCATGGAGGACGGCATTCCGCCGCCCACCAAGGGCGAGCTTGCGTTCACCATCACGCTGAACATCCGGGCCGAGCACGACGTGGGCAAGACGCCCTACGGCGATCGGCGCGTGCTCGACGTGAGTGGCGGAACCATCACGGGCGAGCGTCTCCAAGGAACGGTGCTGACGGGTGGTCTCGAGTACGAGCTCACCCTCGACAACGGCGTCATGGAATACCAAGGCATCAACGTGCTGGATACCAGCGCGGGACGGATCTTCGTACGCAGCTGCGGAGTTGCCGGCGACAAGGACTCACAGGCTCGGATCATCCCCGATTTCGAGGCCACCATGAGCGGAAGCAATGCGTTTCTCAACACGGGGAAATGGGTGGCGACCCGCGAGCTGACGAACGGAACGATGAAGCTCGACGTCTACGACGTCTCCGGCGTGGCTCCGGGCGAGCCGCTGGTCGAGATCAGCAAACCCGATGGGGTGCCTCCTCAGCCGTGGGAATGCAACATGACCAGGGGCACTCAAGGCGCGCAGGTGTTCACCGAAAACGTCACCCTGGGCGGTTCGTACTCCATCAACAACGCCAAGTATGGATCGCGCAACATCATCCCCATCACCGGCGGGACCACCACCGGCAGGGTCACGGGCAGGATTCTCGACGGGGGCGCCGACTATCAGCTCTCCGGCTCACTGGACGCCTGGTACACCCTCGCTCCCGACAATGGTGAATTCATCCTGGTTCGGAATTGCGGCGCCGCGGGGGGACTCATCCCGTGGTTCGAGGCGGCGGTCGACGGCGACTACGCCTTCCTCAACACGCAGGCCTACCTGAGCTCCGCTCCGGGGGTCGGCGGCGGGGGCGTGTCGATTACGTTCTACGAGCGCAATTGATCAACGCAGTGGCGCGAGCGCCGTGAGTCCGTCAGAAAAACTCATCGCGTCTTCCGGCCGTCGCGGCGACGATCTCCCCGGTAGCAGCTTCGCATTTTCTTGTTCGTGATCCCGACTGCTGCATGGCACTTTGGTGACTATGGATAGGCGCCTTTCGAGCGCGCCCATCAGCGCCGCGGGCGCGTGAGGAGCTCGCTCGAGCAGCCGTTGCGAACCGTCGCCAGCTCAGATGTCATACGGATCCTGTTCTTCGGGCGCCCTATTCGCGGTGGCGATGCTCTCGTGGTGTTGCAGCAGCAACCCGATGGCAGACCCGGGTTCGCGCCCGGCCGGCGGCGGGCGTCCGACGGATCCGAACGTCGGCGGTGGCGGCGCAGGCGCCGGCACGGGCGGTGACTCGGCAGGCAGCGCCGGACGTACCGTAGGTCAGGGCGGCACGGCCGTCATCGTGGTCACGCCGTCCGCAGGCAACGCGGCGACGGGAGCCGACACATCGGCCCCGTCCGTGTGCGGAGACGGCAAGGTCGATCCGATGCGCATGGAGGAGTGCGACGACCGCAATGTCGCGAGCACGGACGGCTGCTCGGAGACGTGCACGCTCGAGCCCGGCTGGTCATGCCCGTTTCCCGGAGTGGCGTGCGAGGCCGCGACGTGCGGTGACGGGATTCGAGTCGGCAAGGAGGCCTGTGATTTCGGCGCCACGCCGGCCGAGGGTTGCGATCCGGTGACGTGCACGGTGACTCCGGGCTACGCCTGCGATGCGACGGGTTGTCACCTCACCGTCTGCGGCGACAACGTTGCGGAAGGGTCGGAAGGTTGCGACGACGGCAACAACGGCTGGGGCGACGGGTGTGCGCCCGACTGCAAGCGCGAGCCCGACTGCAGTGGTGCGTCGTGCACGACGACCTGTGGCGACGGCCTGCTCTTGCCCGGCAACACCGCGGAGGCGTGCGACGACGGCAACGAAACGGCTGCCGACGGCTGCTCGCCGGTGTGCGTGGTCGAACCGGGCTACGTGTGCATGCCGGCCAGCCAGGCTGCGACGGGCCAGCGCGTGCTGCCGATCGTCTATCGCGACATGATCCAGCGTGAGGCTCCGGGCGGGCACCCGAACTTCGAGGTCAGGCCCACGCGTCCAATGCTGTTCACGGGGATCGTCGGTCCGCTGGGCACCCCTCTCGACGTGGACGGCAAACCCGCGTACGCCACCACGCCCGAGCTCGAGACGACCAACGCGACGAACGGCTGGACGACGAACGAGACCGACTTCTCGAGCTGGTTTCGCGACTCGGACTACGGCAAGACCGTGCTCGACTCGCTCATCCTGACGGAAACGCCGCCGGCAAGCGGAACGTTCGTGTTCTCCGAGACGCAGTTTTTCCCGCTCGACGGGCGCG
>DASXWF010000611.1:0-1803 GCA_036503835.1 Polyangiaceae bacterium
AGTCGGACGTGCGTCCCTTCGCGAAGCGCCGCGAGCAACCAACGTCCTTCCTCGCCATCGAGACCAGCGCGATGCTTGGCAAGCCTGACGAGCTGCGTATGCGCCCGCTGCCAGGGCGCATCGAGCTCGGGTCGAACGTCAACGCCGTGTCGCTCCGCGCCCGAAGCCAAATCGAATGCCGCTTGTGCCATGTCGATCCTCCTTGCTGGCGCTACCCCGCGATGACCTTCTAGCACGCTGTTATTTTCCCTCGCAGGAGCCAGCGAGCTGCGGCATCGAGCAGTGAAATGATCTTCCTCGCCATCAGCGCGCGAACGCGCGTCCAGCACCCACCGGAGCGCTGCAATCAGCTTTTCAAAACAGACTCGTGCCGAGCGCGGCTCCGCTTCGAATTTTCCGTCAAGCGGAATGCGACATGCGATGACGAAAGTAGGTGCCTTATGATCGGAAACTCCGCGACGAAATGACCGATGACAGGGATGCCGGTGATGCGATGCCCACTCCCCTTTGCATGCCGAAGCGCGCGCAAGCGCCTCCCCCGCTCAAGCTCACGTGTGCTCGCGCCGCGGTGAAGCGCCCGGCCACCGGGTGAAGCGCCCGCTCGCTCGTTCATCGAAAATCCGGCGCGCCGCTTCGAATCAACTCATTCGACCCGGCCCTGCCAGAATGCGCGGGAGACGCGCAGCCCCAAGGGCTCGGGCGGCGCGGCGATCGTCAACGACGAGAAACCCGCCGGCGACTTCGAGCAAGGAGCCGCGACGCCGAGCACCACGCCACCCAGCGTCGCTCCAGGCAGCGTGACGCCGCCGCCCCTTCCCGCTCGTCACTCCACGCCCTTCCCGCTCGTCACTCCACGCCCTTCCCACTCGTCACTCCGCGCCCTTCCCGCTCGTCACTCCACGCCCTTCACGCTCGTCACTCCACGCCCTTCACGACTCGTCGCCCACGTGGGAGCGGGGCGCTACGACCTTCCGCACTGCAGCGCCCCCACGCCGTCGCGCCCCCACGCCGGCGGAGCCGGCGTTAGGCGGGCGCCCGTCGCGCGGAGGCCGAAGGCCGAGCACGACGGGCCGTACTTCGCCGTACTCCCGCGGGGGCAGCTATTTCCAATTCCCCCGACGATCCGACTCGCGACTACGCCTTGATGTCGATCATCCGCCCGACCGACGGCTGCGTTCCGGCCACGGGCGCCGGCGCGGTCGCCGCGGTTTCGATGAGAGCGAGCGCTTGCTCGCCCTCCTTACGAGTGCCTTCGAGGATCTGCTTGGCTACCGCCATGTCGTAACTGACGCCGGTCGACGAGATGGGTTTCATCTAGACCCCCTGAACGGCGGCTCGTGAGGGACCTTGAATCGAAAACACTCGGCTTCGCAAAGCCGTGTTCCGAGGACCTATTGGTCGGCCGCCTCGAGCTTGCGCAGCTTCACCGCGCAGTGCTTGTAGGCGGGCTGGCGCGAATGTGGGTCGAACGCGGGGAAAGTCAGCTGGTTGGCCTGCGCATAGTGCATGGGCACGAATACCTGGCCGGGCTGGACGACCTGCGTGGGGTGCGCGCGGGCGCGGAGCTTGCCGCGGCGTGACTCCACGACGATCCATTCCCCCGGTTGGATGCCGAGACTGACGCCGTCCGCGGGGTTCAGCTCGACGTACGGCTCGTTCGGGTAGAGGCGGCGGAGCACCGCGGACTTCGAGGTTCGTGTCTGCGTGTGCCACTGGCTCGAGGAGCCGCGGCCGGTGAGGAGCACCAGCGGGTACTCCGGACTCGTGAGCTCCGGCGCGTCGCGCGGCGGATCGAAGAGTAGG
>DASXWF010000612.1:0-18126 GCA_036503835.1 Polyangiaceae bacterium
GCTCGCGGCGCTGGAGACCGTCGTGCCGCTAGCCGTAGCGGAGGACCTGGTCATGGCGATCCGCGCCGGCAACCACGAGTACGCCGTCCGTCAGTTGCTTGGCTTGGGCTTGACCCCCGAGGCGATCAAGGGTGCGGCCGAAGCCTTCGACGCTTGCTCGGAAGATCCCGCGGCAGACGCTGGCGCGCTGGCTCTGCCCGAAACGATCCCCTCGTAACGGAACCGGGAGTTACGTTCCGTGCGCTGGGATGCAAAGACGATCGTGGCCGTGACAGGGCTTGCCTCCGTGCTGCTCGGGGGCGTCGAGCTCCGCATGTCGGTGTCACGTCTGGACGACAAGCTTACGCGCGTCGAGGAGCGGCTGCAGCGCGTCGAGCGCGAGGTCTCCCCGCCGCGGGTCGCTGCGCTCGATCCGGGGGAATGAGCGTGCGCGGGGTGCTGCTCGCCGCGCTCGTCGCGGGGCTTGGGTGCGTCCGCAGCGTCACGACGTGCGTGACGTACGACCGTGCTCTGCAGCGACCAGACCCGGACACCTACGTGCAACGCGACTCCGCCGGCGCCAGTGTGTGCGTCGAGACAGGCCCGAGGTAGGACCAATGCTGACACAGGTGTTCGCGTTCTTGGCGCAGTTCTGGCGCCAGCTCTTGCCGTGGTATGTGCTCGACGCGGAGAAGGTCGGGTTCGTACGGCGGCTGGGTGTACCTCACCGCGACGCGGTCCCGGGCCTGCACTGGAAACGCCCGCTGGTCGAGACGCTCGAGTCCGAGAGCACCGCCGAATACCCAGCCGTGCTGGACCCACAGTCGCTAACCACGAAGGACGGCATCGAGGTCGTGATCCGCGCGACGGTGACCTGCAGTGTGTTCGACGCGCGCAAGTATTTCATGAACGTTACCGACGGCAGGACGAACGTCCAAGAGCTGGTCGGCGGGGAACTCGCGTGGCTGGTCGTGCGGCGCTCCGCGAAGGAAGTCCTCGGGCACCGCATCCTACCCGAGCTCACGACGCGGAGCTGCAAGGCTGCCCGCCGTTGGGGCATCAACATCGAAGCTGTGTCGTTTCTGGACGCAGTCGCCGCGCCCACGTGCCGAGTGCTCCAAAATCAGATCACCTCTGCGGGACAGGAATAGCGATCCCGTTCAAGGCTGGGCTCGCCCACGCGTTCACGTGGACATGGGGAAGTTGATCGCGCTGCTGGCGCTGGCGGTGGTTGGGTGTGCGTCTCCTGTCGATGTGCCCGCTGGCACGCTCGTCCTGTCACCCTCGCCCGAGGCTGAGCCCGCCACACGCGCCGCTGCCGAACGGTGGTCGCGGGCCACGGGCGTGGAGATCGTAATCGGTCCTGGCGGCGTGCCGGTCGAGTACGTCGCAGACGCCGTGGACCCGCAGGGGTATCGGGTGTGTGCGTACACGCTCGCCAACTATGCGGTTGGACCGCTGAGCATGGCTGTGGACGACTCGCCCCCGTCTGGTGTGTGCCGCGCGCACGTCGACACCATGGCCCACGAGGTCGGGCACGCGCTGTGCCATCACTACCAGCCCGGCGCCAACTGCCACGTCGATCGGGGGCTTATGCGCTCGGACGCGCAGCGCCCCGAGGACTCGGTGCTGGACGCGGAGTCCCTGGCGCGGGTGTGCGAGTTCGTGCCGTGCGTCGCGTTCAACCCTGAGCAGTGACGCGCGCCAGGATGTACGCGGTGACTTTCTCCTGGTCCTCGCGCAACGTGTCGAGCTGATCCTCGAGCGACCCGTATCGGTCGCGCATCGCCCCGAGGCTGTGGGCCATGAGCAGGTCGATCGTCGACTCGGGGATCCGGGCGTTGCGGGCGCACGTCTTGTAGGTGTGGCGCAGGGCGTGGCCCGTGCGGTCGCGCAGCGCGGCGGCCTTCTCGCGCACGACCGTCGTGGCCTGCAGCTCGCCGGTCTTGCTGCGGGTAGGGAACAGCCAGGGCGACCCCGGCTCGAGCACGTCACCCGCGGCGAGCGCCTCGCGGACCAGCCCGACCATGTACGCCGACAGCGGAAGCGTGAACGCGACTCGCCCTTTCATGACCCGCGCCGGGTAATCGATCGCGCCGCGGTCGAGCCGCAGCCAGGCGCGCTCGATCCCGACGAGGTTCGCGGGGCGGACGCCGGCGAGCAGCCCGAGGCGGTGCATTGCCCGGCGGAGCGGGTTCTTCAGCCCACCGACCGCGGTCCACCACGCCCCGAGCTCGGCGATCGGGATCTCGTGGTGCTCGCGCACCTCGCCGATCATGGTCACGCGCCGCGTTGGGTTCACCGGCGGGAGGGGCGTGTAGTCGACGGCGAATTCCCAGACCGCCCCGAGGTCGCGCACGACGGCGTTGGCGGTGCGGGCGCCGGTGGCGTTGCGCTGGCGGGCGGTCGCCTTGATCTGCGCGGCGACCTGCGCCTGGCGCGCCTCGCACATCTCCTTCGTGAGCTCGCGCAGGGGCAGCTCCCGCCAGTCGTCGAGGTACCGGGCCAGGCGGTTGTTCATGTCCCGCTGCGACAGCTCCGAACCGGGGCGCTTGGCCAGATCGGCGACGTAGCGTTCGAACGCCTTGCCCACCGTCCAGTGCGCGGTGTCCGGCGCGGGCGCACCGGCGCGCGGGTCGCGGCCCTCTCGGACCTCGGCGAGCAGGCGCATGGCCTCCGCCCTGGCGGCGTCGATCGAGAGCGCCGGGTAGCGGCCCAGGGTCTGCTTCACCGAGACGCGCTTGCCGTCGACCCGGAGGTCCGCCTGCACCTTGAAGCTGATCGCGCCCGTCGGCCCGACCTGCGCGAACAGCCCCCGCACTGTGTCGTCTCGGACGATCGTCGGGCGCTTCGGGTCAGGTGAGGGTTGCAGGGTGGCGAGCAGCTTGGCAGTAAGGCGGGGCACGCGCTGGACGGTGGCACGCGGGGCGCTGGACGGCAACTGGACGGCGGAATGCGATGCGCGCGGATGCGTCTCCGGATCGGCGGCCCGCAACGCCTCAGCAATTTCATCCACTTGCACTCGCGCATGTGCGGTCGCAGCGCTATTTACAGGACTGAAAATCCTCGTGTCGGCGGTTCAATTCCGTCCTCGGACACCACGTAAGTAGCCGAAACGATTACGGCGCAGACGAGTTGGACGGCAACGCCGGCGCCTCGCTGGACGGTGATTGGACGGTGTCTCGAGGGTAGCGCACGGCGTGCCCGAGCCGCACGAACCGGGGCCCTTTACCTGCCGCGCGCAGGGCTGCCAGCGTGCGCACAGACACGCCGAGCAGCGCTGCCGCCTCTCGGGTCGTGAGGTACTCCGGCGCGCTGGCAGGGGCGGGCAGGGGCGCCGGCGCGGGGGCAGCGCGGAGGGCGGAGGCGAGCTCGGCGGTGAGCTCCGCCTGCCGCGCAGCGAGCGCAGCGAGGTCGGCCAGGACGTCGGCGGGGGAGCGCCCTCTCACGACCGATCCTCCCGGCACGCCACGCACTCGCAGCAGGCGTCGCCCTCGTGGGCCGCCTGCACGTTCATGTATGGGTCGACGCGGTGGTGCTCGCCGTGGCCGCGCGATTCGTAGAGCACGGCCAGCAGCATCCCGAACTGGTAGGTCAGCGACCACGGCTGATCGCGCCAGGGCGTTGCGCCGGGCCGAGTCATGGCCGCCCTCCGCACCGATCGCATCGGCCGTAGAGCGGGTCACCGGCGTGTGTGCACCCGAACAGGCGGCAGGACATCGGCTCCGGGTCGCAGAGGTTCGGCGCCTCGACCTCGTCGAACGACAGCATGAGCACAACCAGCGCCCCGGCCATGACGGCACCCGCGAGGGGCCAGGCACAAGCGCCCAGCCCCCACAGAACGGCGGCCGCCACGAACTCCAGCGCGAGCAACGTGCGGGTGGCGGTCATCATGCAAGCTCCCGCAACCACTCGAGGCACTGCGCGTGAGAGCCGCGCGGCATGTGCTCCGGCAGGTGGGTGTTGTACGGCGTGGCGATGCACCACGCGACCCCGCCCGCCCTGACGAACGACTCGCAGTTCTCTGCCTTGTCGTCGATCAGGATGTCGTACGCCGGCACCAGCTCGTGCTTGTCGCACCACTGGATCTGTTCGTTGAGCGGAACGCCGAACTCGACGAGCCACTCTGCCCGCTGCGTCAGCCACGCCGTGGTCATGGGCGTGGTGCAGACGCGTACCTTACCGCCTTCGCCCGTGAGCCGGCGCAGCTCGGCGTAGAACTCCCGAGCGCCGGGGATCTCGCGCATGGTCCGGCACAGGCCGAGCTCGTCGACCTGCGTGCGGAAGTAGGGCCAGTGCTCCTTCAGGCCGAGGCAGGCGAAGCAGTCCCACTGATCGACGGCGCTCGGCAGGTAGGAGAGACCTGTGTTCTTCTGGACGTAGTCGAGCACGAGCCCGACGAAGTCCGCGAGTACCCCGTCAACGTCGCAGAGGATGCGCAGTCGCTTAGACATTGCGGTACCTCCACGCCAGCGCGCACCACACGGCGTTGGCCGCGAGGACGAGCAGGCCGGCGACGAATGAGAGCGTCTGCCCGATCGCCGGGTAGTAGAAGACGTTCCACAAGCCCCACGAGGCCCAGAAGACCCGGCCGGGCCAGTACACCCCGCGCAGCTGCTTGTCGCGGTGGAGCGCTCGGCAGTCTGCGGCCAGGAAGAGCGCACCGATCGCTTCGAAGGAAGCGTTGAGCAGGTCGGGGGTCATCGGACACCTCCGCCAAGGGTGAAGCCGTGCGGGTATCGGACGCGGAGCTTGTCCGTGTTCGCCTGCGCTGCGTCTGCCAGCGTAAACCCGCACTGCGCGCACAGGTCCGTCAGGTACCAGAGCACGTCGCCGATCTCGTTCCGCAACTTGTCGGAGTCCAGAGGCAGCGCGTGAAACCGAGCCTTCTTTATCAGCTCGACGACCTCGCCCACCTCGCCCGCCAGGCCCAGAGCGTCCTTGACCACGACGTCAGCGCCGGGCGTTGGGTGCACAGAGCAGCGGGCGACTTCCGCCTGGTACTCGGCGAAGCGAAGCGTGAGAGACGCCGTGCCGTGGGCGCGGCACAGCGCGTTGTTGCACGGATCCATCATGTCTGCGGTGCAGAGCGTGTGGCCGAGGTCCGTGCGCATGCCGCGCGCGTCGTACTGGCGACTCACGACACCACCTCCCGGCGACCGTTCGTCAGCTGGACCTCACCACGCCCCGGAAGGATCTCCTTCCACGTGCGCGTCCACGGCCCACGGAACGTGACTACCCAGGTGCGGCCGCGCGAGACGACCTTGTGCGTGGTCGAGCGGAGCGTGATGATCGGGCGCAGCCCGGCTCGGTGCACGGTGTACGTGCCGTCCGCCTCGTGCTCGTGGAGCTCGCCGGAGAGTACCCAGCTCACGCAGTTGAAAGCGTGTGAGTGGTAGGCGTCCCGGCTTCCGTTCTCGAAGCGCAGCAGCATGACGCTCGCGAGCGCTTTGATCTCGAACAGGATGTGCGCCCAGACGGTCGACTCCGCGCCGCCGTCTTTGCAGGTGGTGAGGAACTTCACTTCGCCACCTCCGCCTTCGCTGCGAGCCCAGCGTTCAGCGACGCGATCAACGCCGCGGTGTTGCCGCTCCGCTTGGGGCGGTCGTCGATCAGGGCGCCCGCCTGCTTGGCGTCGAGCAGGATCGCAGCCGTAGCGATCACGTGCGCCAGGTGCGGGAGCTCGGAGTCCGAGGCGTTGTCCTCACCGTCGAGCAGCGACGACAGGTGGCGCTGCATCGCGCCCACGTACTGGACCAGTGAAATCGAGCGCTCACGCCAGTTGTAAGGCCCGTACTTGATCGCGCCGTCGCGGCAGGCCATGGCGCCGTACACGACCCCGACCTGCGGGAGCAGGTGCATAGGCACGCGCTTGAGTGCGGCTGCATCCTTCGGGTTGATCGTACCGTCGGCCTGGCGCGGCGGAAACTCAGCGTCCGTTTGCGTCCGCGATGCGTCGCGCAACATAGCCTCAGCGATAATCGCCGCGCGCTCGCCGCCCGGCGTGTGAATCACCGGGTATTCGACAGCCTCGATCTCTTCCCACTCTGCTTTTGGTAGTCCGCTCACTCTTCTGCTCCTGTCTTCTTTGCGGCCGTGGCCGCGTCTGCGAGCCGGCGTTGCGCCCGCTCGTACGTCCTCACGTCGCTGCCGTCCGGGGCCTTGGGCTCCGGCACGGACGACGCTTCGTCCCTGGTGTCGATCACGAACCGGCGCAGGCGCTCGGCGTCGCGCTCGGTGATCTCGTATCCTTCGGCGTCGATAGCCGCGCGGCTCGCTCCCCGCCCCGCCCACGGCGCCCCGCGCTCCAGGCCCAGCGCTTCGCGATCGAGCAACGCGCCCGCCAGCACCGTCGTCCCGCTCCCGGCGCACGGGTCCAGCACCGCCTCGCCTGGGTCGCTCAGGTAGCTGACCAGCGCCAGCATCAGGTCGAGCGGCTTCTCTGTCGGGTGCTTGTCGCTGCCGCGGAGGGCCTTCTGGTGGAAGTGCGTGAGCGAGCCGGGCCCGCTCCAACGCTTCCGGCCAGGGGCGTGCGCGAGCACCACCATCTCACAGCCCGAGGGCGGGCGGTCGCCCGAAATCTGCGGCTGCGTCCAGCGCACCCACGGCACGGCGCGGACGTACTCTGCGCCGGCGTCCGTTAGCCCGCGCCGCCAAACGCCCACGCTTTCGATGTCGCAGAAGATGGCCGACCACCGGCGCACCTGCGCGGCGTACTGGCAGAGCCGGGCGAAGAGCTCGGGCGTCAGGGCCTCGAAGCCGAGGTCCCGCTTGCGCGGGCCGGCGCCACCCGTGCCGGTCGAGACGGCGTTGCGGTGCACGGCGTCCGAGTAGGGCGGGTCGACGATCATCGAATCGAACTCGGCGGCCAGGCGCGGCAGCCAGAGTGCATCCGCGTGGACGATCTCGTGGGTCATCGCAACCCCCGGCACCAACCGCAGGACTCGCCAAAACACCGGCTTATGTGAGCAGGCGCTAAGCACACCGAAAAAGCACGCTTCGGAGATTTTGGGTTGAGGTGCCCATGGTCCGTGCAATACGGGTCGTTACACAGGCCGGTGCCTTTGCACGTGTCGCGCACGTAGTAATCCTCTGTGTGGCTCACTTGCTGGCCTTCCCGCCGAACACCTCGGCAAACTTCGCGTTGCTCGTGTACTTGAGTCCGCTGCGCACGCCTGCGACGAACGCGGTCTCGAGCAGCGTACGGATCTCACGGCGCAGGGTGTGCTCGCCGAACGACAACGACCCGAGCACGTCGAGCTCGCTCTCCAGCTTGTCGATCAAGGGCTTCACTTCGGCGAGCTTCATGGCAGCCGCTCCGTGCTCGGCGGTGGATCCTCGTCGAGGAAGTCAGACGGTTTCGGGTAGTCATCCGTCACCGGGAGAAAGCGCCCGTCCGAGCCGTAGAACACGACCTCGGCCTGCGCACCCCACCCGGAGAACGAGATGGTTACGAACGTGCGAACCTCGACGGTCACAGCTTCGCCCTCTCCGCCCGCAGGCGTTCGATCGTCTCGTCAAGCTCCGCCGCCCGGCGCTCCCGGCCCCTGCGGCGGCTCGCCTCGCACACGTATCCGTTGGCCTCAAGCCACCGGTCGCACAGGACATGCGGCGCGGGCCCGCCGTTGCGTTTGGTCGGCGCTTCGGCAATCTGACTGATCAGCGTCACCGCGCTGACGAGCTGGTTGTCGCTCTGGTTCTCCGCCTGGCAGAACGCGCAGCGGTTCGTGCCGCTCGCGTGCGGCTCGCATCTGCAGGTGCTCATACGCCTTTGACTCCGAACAGTTCGATCAGAGCCCTGAGAACGCGCCGCCGCTCCTCTGCGTCCAGCGCTTCGAGAGCCCTTGGCGCTGACTGCGAACGCAGCCAACACGCGGTCGTTGAGCGTGTTCATTGCGCCACCCAGATCGGCGCGCACTGCGTCTTGCCGCGCGTCGAGTCGACTAGGAAGAACGTCTGCTGCGGCGGCTCGAACGGCGCGCGGCAGATGTCCCGAGAGAACGTCGAGTAGCCAATCAGCGACCCGTTCGAAGCCCGGCGCTGGCCCGGCTGGTACTGGTGGAAATGCCCGTGAGCCGTGCACTCCGCCGGCATGGTCTGGTGCCACTGCGCGATCGCCCGGTTCAGCGGGACGTCGATCCCGCCGATGCCACCCATGCTCTTGACCTTGTCACCGTGGGTGGTGTGCAAGCGGAAGTGCTTGTCACCCTTGCTTGCGCCGCCGAGCAGGTGCACGGCGTGGTGCCCGTCCGAAATCCGGAACTGCACCCGAGGCTCGGCGGAGAACTCCTTCGCGAGCATGTGGTACATCAGCCACTCGTACGAGTTCTTCGCCGCCGTGCCGACGCGCGGCTTCTGCGTAGTGCGTCCGTGGTTGCCGAAGTCGCAGCCCACGTTGATGTTCAGCTCCGTGGTCTTGAGCAGGAAGCGGATACCATTTCCGATCAGCTTCGCGGCGAAGAGCACGGCCTCGGTGGGCGACAGGAAGTTCCCCTCGAGTAGCTCTTCGTGGATGTAGCCGGTGATGATATCCCCGCCTAGCCACAGGAACAGGTCGCGCACCTGAAACAGGCGCTGCTGCTCACGGATCAACCACTCCGTACCCTCGAAGAACCGCACGCTGCGGAGCTCGGCGATCTGCGGGTTATATTCGTTCAGTCCGTCAATCGTCTTCGGGTCGATCCGCTCCTCGACGTGCCAGTCGGATGCGAGCACGACCGCCGTGGCGGTGCGGCGCGAGCCCTTGCCGTGCCCCTTGATCGGGGTGGTGAGCGGGCGGGTAGGGCGCCGGTGCGCGTCGAGCTCGCAGAGCACGCCGAAGCGTTCCTCTGCCAGCTCCAGCTCGCGCGACAGCGCCTTGACCTCAGCCTCCAGCCGAGCTGACTTGGCAGCGCGAGCCCGCTCGCGCACGACATTGGCGGCGTCGATCAGGTCGGTGGCGGTGGCCGACTGCGTCTCTGGCTTCTTCTCACGGCGTGCCATACGAAGACCTCCCGAAAACGCGAGTACAGAGAGTGTCGAGCGCCTGGCGCGACCCGCCTGCCCAGCCGAGGCCGCGCAGCATCTCCACCGCGCGCTCGGCACGGACCCGGCCGCGCATGCTGCCGCAAGCGTCGTTGTGATCGATCAGCTTCCGCAGCTCCGCTAGCGCTTCGGGTGAGGGGTCTGGCAGCGCCAGCTCCGCGCGCGCCTTGCTGATAAGCACGGCGGCGGGCGACGCCTTAGCGTCCGTTTGCGTACGTTTGCGTGTGGTCAAAGCGTTCCTTTCGCGCTGAAGCGCCCTAGATCATGAAGGCCGAGCACGGCCGCGTCCAATAGGTCGTGCGTGATTTTGAGCCCGCCCACGGTCGGCAGCTCGCGGTCCGAATAGAAATGGTTGCTGGCCAGCGCGCCCCGCTTCTGCCAGCGCACGGCAGCCCCGCGCTCGCACGCCCGCTCGATAGCCGCCAGCGTCGTGGGGCCGCCCAGCAGGGCCTGTTCCGTGGCGGTAAACGAGGTCCAAGCCTGGTGGTGGTGCGCCGCCTTCGGGAGTGAGCCCTTCCACTGCCGGGGCTGGTACTCGGCCACGTCGGCGGCGAGCCAGGCAGCGACCTTGGCGCCGCCGACGGCGGTCCGGATCAGGTCGTCGGCCGGCGCCCCGCGTCCGTCGGCCTGCGGGATCTCATACACCGCCCGGTCGCAGCGCAGGTTGGCGTGCAGGCCGTCCGTCGGCAGGGCCCAGAGCATGCGCAGGTGCTGGCCCGTGTAGAGGGCCACGGCGCACTCGGTCGCGCCCGCGTCGATAGCTGCGAGGTCGGCGTGGATCTTACCGTCCACGGGCGTTCCTCCAGTCAGCGAGGTTGACGACCTTGGCCGGCGCCTTCGGGGGCAGGCGCTCGGTCGGGGGTGAGGCGTCGGCGCGGGCCTGGGCGGTCGCGCCCGACACCCACGTGACCAGCTCGCCCGTCGACTGATTCCGCACGCCGAGTACCGCCGAGTACGGGACCCAGCAATCGAACGCAACGCCGTCGAATGACATCGTGCCGCGCACGCAGTCGCCCGCCCAAAACAGGTTGGGGATAGGGCGGGGCAGACTTATGCCTACGTCCAGCACCAGCCACTCGCTCTGCTTCAGGTGCGCCGGCACGACCACGTCCGCCCGGCGCGGGTCGAGGTACAGACGGACTACGGCGCCTGTTCGAATGAAGCGGTCCGTTATGTCACGCTTCAGCTCTGTCTCTAATCTCACTTTCGATATCTCCTGCCAGTAAACCCATCCAACACGATCGGCAGCCCGTCAGCCCACTCTGGGATGTCGGACATGATCTCGCGCATGTACTCCAGGCCCTCGTCGCCCAGCGCTTCGTCGACCTCGCACACACCCTCGTCGTGGACGTGCAACACCGGGTCGAGCCCGTCGGCTTCGAAGCGCACCAGCGCGTCCGCCAGGAAGTCGCGGCACGTGGCCTGCACCGCGTTCTCGACCAGCAGCCCGCCGTACACGTGGTCGCGGAACAGGTGCCCCTGGTAGGAGAGATCCCACCCGCGCTGGCCGCGCGTGGCGTGCGCCTCCGCGTACACGATGGGCCGACCGCTGGGCAGCACGCACCAGACGTCGACCCCGCCGCGCCCTGACGCGGAGCCGTGCGGCTCGTACACCCACGGCCCGGCTGCAGCGCGCTTGCCGTTGCACGCGGCGGCGAAGGCGTGCTCGCAGTCGCGCCAGAGCTTGACGACCGGGGCGTGCATCTTACGCCAGGCCTGCACCACGTCATCGGCGTCGACGCCCGCGGCGATCAGGTCCACGCCGGCCTTGTCGCAGGTGTCAGAGAATTTGTTGGCGCCCATGCCGTAGCCACACCCGAGCTCGGCTTGCTTGCCGACGGTGCGTTCGACCTTGTCCGCCTTCGCGATCGTCCGGCTGAAGATCGTGGTGCCCATGACGCAATACGGGTCCGGCCCCTGCTTCGCGTCGTACGCGCGGTAGACGTCCAGCGCCTTCGTATCGCGCGCCGCCCACACCAGGCAGCGCGCCTCGATACCAGAGTAGTCGAGCACGCAGAGCGTCTTGCCGGGGCTCGCCGTCAGCACGGCGCGCATGAGCCCATCCATCTGCTTTTTCGTCAGCGTCTGGCCCGACTTCACGCCGTCGACCAGCGCTTCGATGTAGTCGCCGACAGCCCAGCTGATCTCGTGGGCAGCATCCTCGAAGCCGACGCGCGGCAGGTTGTGGTGCTGCATTCCCTTGGAGCTCCAGCGCCCCGTGTGGGCCCCGTAATAGTGATGGCTGTCGCGCAGCCGACCGTCGGGCGACACGCGCTCGAGCGCCGCGCGGAGCTTACCCGGGACGATCGACGCCAGCGCCCGGCGCACGCGGATCAGCGGGTGAGTCTTCGCGCCCTGCGCCCTGGCGATGTCGTCGAGGGTCTTCGCCTGCGCGTTCGGCAGGCCGGTGATCTTGCACAGCTGCGCGGGCGACATGGCTGAGTCACGGACCAGAGCGGGGGTCCAGCCCCCACCCAGGCCATGCGCGGTCGATTCGCACAGGCGCTCCTGATCGCGTTCGACCGCCTTGAGCATCGCCTGCACCAGCTCGGTGTCCAGGCAGATCCCGCGCTCGTTGATCGCAGCGTCGGCCAGTGCCACGTCCGCGTCCACGTCGAACCAGGGCTCGAGCTTGGACCAAGCGTCGACCATAACGCTGACGTCGTCCACGCAGTACGCCGTGACGCGAGCGCGGATCTCGGGGGTGATCTCCGGGAGCTGCCCGAGGGTCTTCTTCGCCCGGCTCGCCCGGGACAGGCTCTTCGTCAGCTTGCTCCCCGTGTCGTCCTTCGGACGGCCCAGCCAGCGCTTCGCCATGGCGTCCAGCTTGCCGGGCAGGCCAGCGCGGCGGGCAGCCTGGCTCGAGTCCAGCCAGCGGTCCACCTGCCAGCCGCTGGCCCGCGCCGCGTGCCGGTCGAACGTCGAGGCGTTGTGCGCGACCGCAAGCGCCAGGTTCGGCGTCGCGTCTCCGGGCTCCCACACCTGAGCTTCGCCCGTCTCTGTGTTGCAGAGCACGGCTACGATTGCCTCAGACGAGGGGTCTTCCCAGTAGCAGCGGCCGCCGCGGCGCTTCAGGTCACAGCGCGAGCGACTCTCGAAGTCGACTAGCACGGGCGCAGGCGCGGTCATTGCTCAGCCCTGACCTGAGAAGCGAGCGTACGTTTCGGCGCTGCTCATTAAGGCAGGCGCAACCGATCCGTCCGGGGCGGCGAGCGCTTCCTGCTCCAGGCGAACATAGCTCGTGGCTAGTTCGCGTTGCTCGCGCAGCGCTGCCAGTGCGCCGCACACCTGCGCGATCTGGTACTCGCAGTCGTACTGCGCGTCGTGCTCGCGGGTTTCGTCCTTCGGCGGCTTGGGCATACCGCCCGGTGCGACGTCGAAGAGCGTGCGCGTGTCGCGCGGGGAGCGGTAGTGCCACGGCACCTGCCCCTCGTGGACTTCGGGGCAGCGCTGCTGGTAGGCGTTCTGCAGAATCGGAATATCGAACGTGGCGCCGTGGCCCCACAGACGTATATCCTCGGTCGGCGGCTTGCCTTCACCGTCGTCGCAGTTGTCGGTAAGGTTGTCGTACCACTCAGCGAAATCGCCGAGCGCCTCGCCGAGCGAGCGGCGTTCGTCTTCGTCGGTGAGCATGGCGCCGAGCGCGGGAGCGAACTTCTGGCGCATCCACCACCCAACGGTGTGCGGATCGATGTGGCCGACAGGCTCGCCGATCATGAGCGCTTCGTTCACGTAGGCGTTGAAGCGCGGGCCGAGCTCGCCGGTTTCGATGTCGAAAGCGATGGCCGCAATTTGAATGATGCAAGCGTCGGTGCGCGTCGAGAGGGTCTCGAGGTCGAGCATGACGTGATTGAACTTGGGCATGAATCCTCCTGCTTTCTTCCCGCTCAGCGCCTCAGGTCGGCGTGTCCTCTCCGGGCCTGACAACCCGTTCCCCTGGCCCGTGTCAGCGGGAACACGCAGGGCGTCGCCGACCTGAGGCGCTGAGCTCTGGTGGCGCTGGCGAACCTCTTGCGTCCGCCAGCGTCCGTTATAGCGCGCGTAAATGAGCGCGCTGGTTACTCCGCCGCGGCTTCCTCGGCGGCCGCGAACGAGACGTTCACGTGGAACTCGCCATCCTTACCCTTCACGGGCCCGCCCTGCACGGCGATCACCTTGACGGGGTTGCCCGTGTACTGCGCGGCCAGCTCGGACATGTCGTTCTCATAGCCCATGAAGGCGCTGAAGAACTTCCCCTCGGGGTCGAACTCATTGTACTGCGCCACGTCATCGCAGCCGATCAGCGCCATGAGCAGGGACTTCAAACGCTCGAGGCTGGTCTTCAGCGACTTGCTGCTGATGCAGAACAGCGCAGCGCGGTCGCCGTGCTCTTCGTCGTTGAACTTCGCGATACACCACTCGTTGTGGCCCGGCACCGGGTCCGGGATCTCCAGGCCCTGGAAGTTGCAGACGTACGTGCCCGGCTCGAACAACGGGCACCGGGTGCCTGCTGCGTCTGCTTCGACGAACGCGGCTGCAAACGGACTCACATCATTGCGCACCACACGGGGCGCTCTCTTGGCTGCCATCTCTGTCTCCTGTTTTCTGCCGCGTGTCGCGGCTGTGATTAGCGCCCCCGTATCGCCGGGAGCCACGCGGGAGCTGTCGCGGCGGCTATGCCTGTGCTCGGGCTCCTCCCTTACTGACCCGCCTTCCTATGCGGGGTGCCGGAACATGCCGGTACCAGTCCTAATCTCTCGTCGCCCAACGCAGCGTCTTCGGCGGCGTGGGTAGCTCTTCGATCCGGGCGCGCAGCAGCTTCTGGTGCAGGCCCGTCGTCTCAGCGACGAACGCTGCCTCGCCAATCGCGGCCGCGAAGCTGTCGAGCGTGTCGCCCGACGTGGCCAGGATCGTCCAGTGCACGGCCTCGGTCTGGCCCTGGCGGTGCGCACGCCCGAACATCTGCTCGAGGTACTTGGCGCTCTGCGGCGGCATGATGACGCCGTTGCGGCGCCAGGCCTGCAGGTTGAAGCCGCGCTTATTCGCGTGCCAGCTGCACACCATCGATCGCGTGGGGTCTGCGTCGTGCAGGCCACGACCGCTGCGCACCTCACGGCCCTTCGGCCCGAAGTAGGGGAGGCGCACCCGCTGCGAAAGCTTGGCGGCGAACTCGACGCTGCCGCACCACAGGATGCTCGGCTCGTCCGACGAGGTCAGCCACTCCGCGGCCCACTCCAGGGTGGCGTCGCTGATCCAGCGCACGCGCGTGTGCTTCAGCGGGTCGTACGTCGGCTTCTGCTTCTTCCACTCCACGACCGTCGGGTGCTCGGGGTGAGCGCGCATCACCTGCGCGTCGGTGTCCAGCGGGCGCTGGGCGTGCCGGGTCTGCGAGATGCGTTCTCGGATGAACTTCGCCACGCAGCTCCGGGCCTCACGCCAGCGCTGAGGCGGAGGCGGATCGTAGTAGCTGACCAGACCGCACCCGATCTGGCCGGCGATGCGCGCCAGCGACAACGGGTCGGACACCGGCTCGCCCGACGGGGAACGCCAGAACATGCGCAGCTCTTCGAAGGCGGCGTCGATCGCGGCGCAGTCGGGAGCGAGCTCCACGCCCACGTGCAGCGGGACGTCGCCAGCCGAGTCTTCGTCCACGATGACCACGCCCGGGGTCGAGCGCAGGCGGTCCAGGTACCAGCTGCGGGCGTCCTCCAGGGTGGCGCCCAGAGCGCCGGGGGAGGGGCGGAAGCCCTGGCGCGGGGCAGCGTCGTCGAGCGCGGCGGCCCACTGCTCGGCGTCCGCCCGCGCCAGCGGCACGGGGGCCATATCGCCCAGGCACCAGACCAGGTGGTGCCACACGGCCATAATGCTGCGCCGGCTGGGCGTGCCGGTCATGCTCACCACCTTGACGGGGTTGCCGGCCTTGGCGCGCTTCAGCCAGAAGCGGTGGATGCGCTGCGTGGCGCTGGCATCGAAGTTGGAGAACTCGTCCGACTCGTCGATAATGATCAGGTCGGGGTCGATCTGGTCGAGCAGGTATGCGTTGGCCTCCAGCGCCAGCGACTCGCGGGTGATGACCCGGGCGGGCGGGTTGGCGATGCGCAGGACCTTGCGCAGCTCGCGGCGATCCTTGTACGTCTTGTCGACGAGGCTTGCGTTCAGGATCAGGACCGGGCGTTGCGCGCCGAGCACGACGGGCGCGGTCTCTGCCACCGCGGTTTTGCCCACTCCGACTGGCAGCCACAGGCACGCGCCGGAGCCGGTCCGCACCATCTCGGCGAGGCTCGCGCCCTGCCAAGGCTTGAATGCAAATCCGCCCCCGGCGATCGCCAGCTCGCGGGTGTATCGCGCGGCGTGCTTCTTCGCCTGCTCGACGGTGAGCGTGCGACGAGGCAGCGACTTGACCCTCTGCAGGTCAGAGGTCTGGCGAACCGCGCGAATGAACATGTGCTCTGTCGTATCTCCCTAGAGTCCGTTTGCGTCCGTTGATCAGGGCGTGGCGGTGAAGTCGTGGCCGCTGGAGAGCGCGCTATACAGCGCTTCGCGGGCGTCGCTCAGGGACTGCTCGGCATCGCGCACCGCCGTGGCCAGCGCCACGATGTCCACACCGTCCTGGGCCGCCGTCTCGTGGGCGGTCTCCTGCTCCTCGACCTGCTCTTCTTCCGTGACCTCGGGCTCCGGCTCGGGTGCGGGAGCCGGCGCGGCCGGCTTCTTAGGCACGAACTTGGGTTTCTCGGGCGTCGGCTTGGCAGCGACCACGCCCGGGTTACCGCCCGCGTTCTTCCCCGGCTTCACCACCACAGCGGCGGCAGGCTTAGCGCCCCCGGCGTTCGCAGCCTGGGTCGCCTTCTGGAGCTCGGCAAACGACATCTTCTTTTCGGCCATCTCTGTCTCTTCCTTCTCTAACAGGAGCGCGATGCGCCCGTAGTCTCTCCGCACCTTGCAAGGTTGCCCGCGGTACCAACACCCGCCGTACTTGTCGCAGGCCAAGGTGTTCGGCGGGGCTTCGTCTGAGCTTGCGTACGTTAGCGTCCGTGCAAGGTCTGCTGCGCGCTCGACCACGCCGAGCGCATGCGCATAGGGGATATCCTGCACTACCTGCAACGCTCGGCGTGAGCGGTCTGTCTCTCCGTAGGTCCAGCGGCAGGTCACTGCGTCCGCTGGAGGGTCTGTCTGTCTAGCACGACGCACGACGTACATGCAACTTTGCAGGTTGTTTTTCAGCGACCTTTCCGGGGCACCGATTGCGTCCGCCACTGCGTCCGGCAGCAGCGCGTACCCGCGAATGTCGCGCGTCGTCTTGTGATCCCACACTTCGTCGAGCAGCAGATCGATCACGCCGCGGAAGCGTACGCCGCCGACGGATCCTGCGCCCCCGCAAGCGCCGCAGTCGAAAGGTCCGCCCTCGCAGAAGTCGGTGCCAGACCCGTCGCATGCCGAGCACTCAGATCCGCCGACCTCCAGCTCGAACTCCGCCTCCGCCTGTTCCGGAGCTACCGAGCCCGCCGGGGGCAGGAGCGGGAGCATGCTCTGCAGCACCTGCCCCGGCAACGACTCCCAATCGATCAGGCGGCGCGGCCCGTACACGTCGGCGTCCGCCGTGGCGGCGCCCGTCAGGTACCACTGCGCGTAGAGGTGGACGCGCGTCCCGCACGAAGCGGAGCGCTGGCCGGCGACGGGCTTGGCGATCCCGAGGCTGTCGGGCGGATTGGACCAGTAGCCGTGGACCTTGGCCCACTCCTCCCACGCCAGCACCTGCTCCCAAATCATCTCGGGCTTGCGGATCTTGTCGACGTACCGGTACGCCCACGCCCGCCGGCACCCGCCCCGCTCCGGCACGCGGTCGTCGGCGAGCTCGATTGCCGAGGCGGAGAACACGCGCGGCTCCTGCGCGCTCGACGGTGCCTCGCTCGGCAGGTCATTGTGAGTCGCCGACGCCCAGGGGAAGCCCTGCCGCTTTGCGAACTCGACCACGGCCGCGTCCGCTTCGGCGCACGTTCCGATGTGCTTGCAATTGGGGGCGAGCGGTTTCACAGCAAACCCTCCACGGGCAGGCCCTGCTCGAGCAGCAGCGCGATGCGTCCGTACTCTCGGAGCCTAGGATGCACCAGCGGCGCGGAGCGGGGCTTGCGCGGGCGCCGAGTCGCGGGCTTGGGGGTGATCGCGTGCAGCGTAGTCTCGATGACGGCTTCGCCCAGGTCGATGCGTTGCCCTGGCTGTGCAGGTCCGACGATCAGTGTTGGCTCGGGGCGGGCCTTGCGCGGGCGCTTCGGCCCGAGGGCTGTCCGGTTCGACGCGCTGTCCGCTACTAACGGACTCGGCTGCAAACCGGACACTCGCGGCGCGCGAGGCTTAGAAACAGGGCGATCATTCACCATCATCTCCCACAGTTGCTTGCCGAGCGACAGGCCCGACAGGTACCCGTCATCGCTGGCGCCGGCTGCCGCCAGGGCGCTCTCCGGGTCGAGCCCGTCCGCGGACACAGCCACGGCAACCTTGCGCAGCAGCAGGTCGTACAGCTGCTCCTGCATCGTGTCGACGTAGACGGGCAGATGGATGCGCGTCTCGCTCGCCTTCTGGCCGATGCGGTCCACGCGCCCGATAGCCTGGCGGAAGATCGTCGGGTTGCACGCGGGGTTCTCCACCCACACCTGGCTCGAGAACCAGACCAGGTTATTCAGCCCCGTCTGGATGCAGACCGGGTTGGCGAGCATGATACGCTTGCCGGGCTTGACGATCTTGGCGTCGATCCAGGCCTGGCGCTTCGCCGTCGGGACCTTGTCCGCCAGCAGGATCGGCGCGTCCTCCCCGAGCTCGTCGAAGATCAGGCGCTGCAGGCGGGGCAGCACGTCCACGTGCCACGTGAAGACCATCACGTTCCGACCCTCGGCCAGCTCGGCGCGCAGCGTCTCGAGGATCCACTCCTCCTTCGCCTGCAGGCCGGGCAAGGCGTCCGCGCGGGCGACCAGCTCGCTGCCGAGCGTCTCCGGGTAGCGCACCTCGAAGTCACGCCACGCCCGGTCCAGATAGGACGGGAGCTCGGAGAGCTGGCCGAAGAGCTTGCCGCTGCGTTCCGGTTGAAACTGATCGGACTTGATCGCGCTCTTCAGCGCGGCGAGCAGCGCGCGGTATTCCGCGGCCAGCTCC
>DASXWF010000613.1:0-7177 GCA_036503835.1 Polyangiaceae bacterium
GCGTGCTTCGCCCTCCAGCGCGGCCTCCTGAACAAGGATCACGTGTTCCCCGACGTTTCTCACGTCGCGCAGCTGCTCACGGCGCGCCAGGTGCTCGAGTTCGCGACCATCGAGGGCGCACGCACGAACCATCTCGGACACAAGACCGGCTCGCTCACCCCCGGAAAGCAAGCCGACTTCCTCCTGCTCCAGACGCGCGCGCTGAACGTGGCGCCCCTGAACGATCCGGTCGCAGCCGTGGTGCTCGGCATGGACACGAGCAACGTGGACTCGGTGTTCGTCGCCGGGCGCCCGCTCAAGTGGCGCGGAAAGCTGGTCGACGTGGATGTCGACCGGCTGCTGAACCGCGTCAGCAACGCCCATGAAGCATTGATGGCTCGCGCCGGGGTGTAGCCCCGCCTCGTTTCGGGACTGCGAGCCACCCGCCACGGCCGGGGAGCGACTTTTGACTTGCGCCTCCCCGGCGCGTGGTATCTGAGGCCGCCATGACGGCCCGACCCGAGCTCTCGAACGCGCGACGCATCGTCGTGAAGGTCGGGTCGCGCTCGCTCGCCACCGACACGGAGCTCATTCCGCGGCTCGCTCGCGAGATCGCGGAGCTGCGCGCGGCGAAGCGTTCGGTCGTGCTGGTCTCGAGCGGCGCCATCGCGCTCGGCGTCCAGCGCCTCGGCTACGGCGGTCGCCCGAAGGAGACCGGCCGGCTCCAGGCCGCGGCCGCGGCGGGCCAGAGCGTCCTGATGCGGCGCTACGACGAGGCCTTCGGCGCGCTCGGGGTGACCACGGCGCAGGTGCTGCTGACGCACGCCGATCTCGCGGAGCGCGAGCGCCTGAACAACGCGCGCGAGGCGCTGGCCGCGCTCCTCGACGCCGGCGCCGTCCCGATCGTGAACGAGAACGACACCGTCGCCACTGAAGAGATCCACTTCGGCGACAACGACCAGCTCGCCGCCATGGTGGCACCGCTCGTGAGCGCGGAGCTGCTCGTTCTGTTCACGGACGTGGAGGGCGTGCTCGACCCGGACGGCCGCCGCATCTCCGTGATGACGGACTCGTCGAGCCTCGGACGCGTGAAATCCACGGGCGCGCGCGTGGGCAGCGGCGGCATCGAGAGCAAGATCGACGCGGCGCGTAAGGCTTGCCACGCAGGCGCCGCGGTCGTGATCGCCTCCGCGCTCCAGCCCGGTGCGCTCGGCGAGATCCTCGCTGGAGGCGACGTCGGAACGCTGTTTCCCGCGGTCGGCGCGCCGCTCCGGGCCCGCCAGCACTGGATCATGTTCACGCTGCGTCCTCAGGGCACGATCGTGCTCGACGCGGGCGCGGTCAGCGCGGTCCGCGCCGGGCGCGCGAGTTTGCTTCCGGTCGGAGTGCTCGGCGTTCGCGGCGAGTTCGATGCCGGCGACGCCGTCCGTCTCGTCGCTCCCGACGGCACCGAGATCGGTCGAGGTCTCGCTAGACTTGGAGCGCTCGATGCTGCACGCTGTGCAGGCAAGAAGGGCGACGCGCTGGAGTCCGTGCTAGGCGCTGGTCGCACCGAAGCCGTGGTCGTTCACAAGGACGATCTCGTCGTCGCCTGAGACCAAAGCCGCTCCAACTCCCGAAAGTTGGAGGAGCTTCGACCGTAGAACCCGTCTCCAACGCAGAGTGAGAAGCAGCGTGAATGTAGGCATGCCGCCTACATTCGAGAAAAGTAACTTTCGGCACCCAGTCTCGAATCGAGTCGCGTGTCGGAACGTCGGAACAAAGCCCGAACGGGCGTGTCCTTTAGACTTCGAACTGAATGAAACCACCGGGCGAGGAGGCGCGGCGAAGCGGCGCTCGACACGTGCGCGAGGGGGTGGAGTGCGCGCCGCGGGGCTTTTTCCGCGCCGGAGGCTGGCTCGTCCTGCTCTCCGCGCTCGCCCTTGCCGCCTGCATCCGCATGCCCGGCCGGCAAGCCAAGACCGCACCCGCGGCGTTCGGCGAAGCGTCGGAGCGCGGCGAGCCGCTCGGCCTGCCGCTCGCGGTGACCACGGAAGAAGATTACGTCGTGAGGGTGGTGGTGGGGTCGGTCACCTGCACCGGCTCGTTGATCGAGGAAGATCGGGTGCTCACCGCGCATCACTGCGTCGTCGAGCGCGACAAGAACGGGCAAATGTTGCCGAAGGATGTCGCAGCCGAGGACGTCCACGTGGAGCTCGGCGGGGACCCGTTCGCCTGGGGTGAGGTCGGCGTCCGCGCGGTCATCGCTCCGACCTGTGGACACGCCGCGGGCGAGGGCGACATCGCGATTTTGGTGCTGGAACGACGGCTCGTCGGCGTGGCGACGCGCCGGGCGCGCATCGCCGGTCCCCCGGTCATCGGCAGGGACATCGAGCCGATCGGCTTCGGCCGCTGCGTCTTCACCCAGAGCACGGGAGGGCGCGCCGTGCGGGTGGGCGGCGCCATCGAGGAACTCTCGCACCGGCGCTTCCGCCTGGACGCCAGCATCTGTCCCGGCGATTCCGGCGGTCCCGCGGTAGAGACCGAAAGCGGCGACATCATCGGCGTCATCTCGGCGGCCGTCATGGACGCGAGCGACAAGACGCTCGGCCGCTCCGAGTTCACGCGCCTGGACAGCTGGGCACCCCTGTTCACGCAGGCTCAACTCGTGGTCGACGGCATGAGTCCCGCCGAGCTACCGCCCGTCGACTGCCGCTGATGTAGGCGTTCGAGCCGCCTTCGCCCGCTGCCACTGAACGAACGGATGGGGTACGCTGGCGCCGGGATGCGCGTCATCGGCCGCTGGGCGCTCTGGGCTCTGATCTCCCTGGTGGTGATCACGGTGCTCTTTCGCGCGATCGCGCTGCGCTGGTGGCGAGTTCCCGACGATGATCCGTACCTCGAGGCTTCGATCGCGCCGACGCTGCGGGGCGGTGACCTCGTGCTGCTCTGGCGCCTCACGCCGCCGGGGCTCGGTCAGCTCGTGCTCTGCCCCGAGCCGAAGCACGCCTCGCGCGAGACGATCGGGCGGATGGTCGGCGAGGAAGAAGAGACGGTCGTGGTGGAGGGTTCCCGCGTCACCATCGACGGCCGCGCTTACGCGACCGAGGGCAGTTGCGCGAACAAGCGCTTCAAGGTCGCCGCGCCACAGAACGGCTCCGAGCTGGAACAGACCTGCTCGCTCGAGGTCGCGAACGGGCTGCTGCACGAGCGCGGCAACGCCGAGTCGAGCGCCGACGTGACCCGGCTCGAAATCAAGATCGGCGAAGGCGAGGTGGCGCTCGTCAGCGACAACCGGCGCTTCCCCTACGATTCACGCGACTTCGGCCCGGTGAGCCGGCAAACCTGCAAGGAGACCGTGTTCTTTCGGGTGGTCGGGTCCCAAGGTTTTTTCGACTCGGCAACGCGGTTCCAATACATTCGATAGGACACCTGTAGAACCCTAGAGCCTGACCATGCTGCAGGGTGAGCGGACGGAAATCGGTATCGCCTGTGGGCGCTGCGATACCTTTTGTCCGAGGAACGCCTCGCACTGCACCGAGTGCGGCAACGACCTATCCATCCTGCCGGCCGGCCAAGCCATCCAGGCGATCGCCCCGGGAACGCTCAGCCAAAAGCCGAAAGTTGGTTCCCAATCGATTCCGTTCGGTGCAAGGTCGAGCCTCGGAACCGCCACGGGCGGGAGCGGTCCCGAGCGGCGCCCCGAGGAGCAACCGATGGATCAAGCCAGGTATTACGTCTGCGAGTCGTGCATGACGCCCGTGCCGAGCGGTCACAAGTTCTGCGGCCGCTGTGGCTCGCCCGTGCCCGAGACCATGCTGCACCAGCCGGTCGACTTCTACAGCGACATGCAGGATCCCGCGCGCGCGCGCCTGATCCTGATCCGCGGCGAGGGCATGGACGGCCTGAGCTACCACCTCAAGGCGGATCAGCACATCGTCGGGCGAGCGGGGCAGGTGGAGTTCCCGGACGACCCGTTCGTTTCGCCGAAGCACGCGAACTTCTTCTACCGCGACAACCGCTTGGTCGTGCGCGACGAGGGCTCGCTGAACGGCGTCTACTTCCGCATTCGAGGCAGCGTGGAGATCGCGCCGGGCGACACGTTCCTCACGGGCGAGCAGGTGTTTCGCCTCGACCCGACGCCGAAGGCGTCCGACGGTGCGGACCCGGACGGCACCTTCTTCTACTCCTCGCCGAAGTATCCGAGCGCGTTTCGTCTGAACCAGATCCTCGAAGGCGGCTCGATCGGCATGACGGTGTGCACGCGCGGAACGAGCATTCAGATCGGGCGCGAGGACGGGGACCTGAATTTCCCCGCCGACATCTACATGTCGGCGCGCCACGCGACGGTCGAGGAGCGCGAGGGCAAGTACTTCCTCACGGACCTCGACAGCCGTAACGGCACGTATCTCCGCATCAAAGCGGAGCGCCCGCTCGGACACGGCGACTACGTGTTCATCGGCAAGCGGCTCTTGCGCGTCGAAGTGAACTCGAACTGAGCCGAAAAGCGGTCACGCCTCGGGGCGGTCGCGCTTCGGGGCGGTCACGCCTCGGGGCGGTCGCGCTTCGGGGCGGTCACGCCTCGGGGCGGCGGCGGCGGCGCTTGCGGCGGCGCGGCGCAGCTTCCTCGCCGGAGGGCTGCGCGACGGCCGGCGGCGCATCGACGGGCTCGCGCCCCTGAGCAGCCGCGTACAGCGACGCGATCTCGAGCGCGACCGGATACAGACCGGTGCGGGTGAAGCGGCCGCTGCGCCCGCTCTCGATGCGCGGCAGGATCGCGACCACGCGGCGCACGGGCTCGGCGATGCGGCGCGGAACGTTGAGACGATCGACGATCGCTTCGAGGAAGCGGTAGGCGGCTTCGACCCGGTCGCGGGCGCCCGAGCAGGCTTCGCGCAGCGGCTCGAGCAGGAGCACGGCGATCAGCACCACGTCGTCGAGCGGCGCGCCGCGCTGCTTGGTCAGGCGATCGACCTCGTCCAGCAAGCGAAAGAGCGTGTCCTCTTCTTCGGGCTGATCGGCGAGGAACGTCGACAGCTCGGGCAGGAGCACGTCGAGCAGGCCCGTTTCCCACGCGAGCCAGAGGGCGCGGTGCGCCGAGCCGCTGCGCATCAGGCGCAGGAGCTCCTCGAACAGGCGTGGCTTGGCCGCACGAGCGAGCGCCGTGCGGCACTCGACCATCGCGTCGTAGACCTCGGCGGAGATACCGAAGTCGAGGCGCGAGCAGAACTTGATGGCGCGCAGGATGCGCACCGGATCCTCGCGGAAGCGCACCGACGGATCGCCGATGGTGTGCACGGTGCGGCGCTCGATGTCCGGCATGCCGCCGACCCAGTCGAGCACCACGCGATGCTCGAGATCGTAGAAGAGTCCGTTGATGGTGAAGTCGCGACGCGCGGCGTCCTGGTGCGCCTCACCGAAGACGTTGTCGTTGCGGATCAGGAGATCGTCCTCGCCCTCGTCCTGTTGGGGCGCGCGGCGGAACGTCGCGGTCTCGATGACCTTGCCGCCGCTGAAGAGGACGTGAACCAGGCGAAAGCGGCGGCCGATGATGCGCGAGTTGCGAAACAGGCGCCGCACGTCGTCGGGTCGGGCGCTCGTCGCTACGTCGAAATCCTTCGGCGACTTGCCGACCAGCAGGTCGCGCACGCAGCCGCCGACCAGGTACGCTTCGTACCCGCCACGGACCAGGCGGCGCACGACCTTGGCCGCGTCCGGATCGATCTTGTCCTCGAGATCGATCGGGTAGGTGATGGGCTCGGGGCCGGTGCGTGGGGGTGGGCTCACCGTCCCGCCGTGGGCTGCGGTAGCGCCCTCCGCGCCCCGCTCGGGGTACGAGCTTTCAGGGGGCATGAAAACCAAAGGTCCGAGCGTCCTAGTAGCACGCTCGCCGCGCAGACGACGCCTTTTCACATCCGGTAGTCCGACCGCACCTCGATTCGTCGAGGTTTTGGGGCCTTCACTAGCGCGGCGCACGGCGTTTCCTGCCCGCCGACTCCACCCGCGCCGCGGCTCGCGGGTTCTGTGCGAGCCGTCCGATCGCCGTGCAGACCACCGGATCGCGGCACGGACCGAGCAGGCCCCGCCGGGCCGGCCAGGGTGGAGCGGCCACCATGCCGCGGCGCACGTCCGGCCCCGGGACTGGTTCCATCGAGCCCGGCAGGTCGGCTTCGTGCTCGAGCGGTACGCCCAGGTCGAGGGCCAGGCGCGGCGTGATGCCCACGCGCTGCACCGGCGAGCCGTCCGGCAAAGTGAAGAGGCGCGTGGTCAACCGGAGCACCCCACTGCCGGCCTTGTCGCGCGAGTACTCCTGGACGCAGCCCTTGCCGAAGGTCCGGCCTCCGATGGAGAGCGCCCGACCGTAACGATCGAGCGCGCCCGCGAGCATCTCCGCGGCGCTCGCGGTCTCGCCGTCGACCAGAACGGCAAGCGGACCTTCGTAGCGGGCGAGCGGCTCGGGGTCGGCGCTCAGCACCTCGAGCACGCGCCCGCGGCGCAAGAGCGGGAACGCCGGCACCCCGGGCAGGAACACGCCGAGCGCCGCCGCGGCTCCGTCGGTCGAGCCGCCGCCGTTCCCGCGCAAGTCGAGCAGCAGCGCGAGCGGCGGCTCGGGTTCCGACGCGAGCTCCTCGACGAGCTCGGCCAGGCGTTCTCCCAGATCGTCGCCGACGAAGCGCACCGCCACCACCACCACCGAGCCGCGACCGTAGGGGACGAACTCGAAGTCGAGCTCGTCCTCCTCGCTCGGAGCTTCGGGCTGGGGCTCGGGCTCGCCGAGCTCCGGCGCCTCGATCGCGAGCTCGCGCGGCGCGTCCTCGCCGGGACGCATCACGACCACCGAGCGGACGCCCAGAAGGCCACGGGCGGAGACGGCACGCGAGAGTTGCTCCACCTGTTCGACGCTGAGCCCCGCGGTCGCGACGCCGTCGACGGCGAGCACGAGGTCGTCCACCTCGAGCGGCGGCGTGGGGCGATCGACGACGCGCACGCCGACGGCCGTGCGCAACATGTCGCCCCAGAGTCGGTCGAGATCGTCGAAGCTCGGATCGTCGGCGTAGAGGGCCCATTCCTCGTCGAGCGGCACCCAGCCGCCGTGCGGATCGATGGCCGCGACATAGCCGCGCAACGCGGCCGCGAGCACGACGCGCGCCCAGGCGCCCGGAGCGAGCGCCGGCAGGTAGCGCGAGCGCGAGGCGCGCGCGTACGGCTCGAAGGTGAA
>DASXWF010000614.1:0-13432 GCA_036503835.1 Polyangiaceae bacterium
CGCTCTCGTGCCAGACCGGCTTTCCCGCCGCGGGTTCGATGCGCACGTCGAAGAGGCGCTCGGCGAGCCGGAAGGCGCCGTCGAGCACCGCCTCGAACGGGAAGTACGGGCGGAGCGCCTCGTCGTCGAAGGCGTAGCGCGCGAGCTTGAGCTTCTCGGCGTAGTAGCCGACGTCCCAGGGTGCGAGCGCGGGGGCGTCCGGCCCTTCGAGCTCGCGGCGGTACGCGAGGAGCTCGGCGCGCTCCCGCTCGAACGCTCGCCGCGTCTTCTCCGTCAGATCGAGCACGAAACGACGCGCCTCGGCGCCCGTCTTCGCCATGCGCTCCTCGGTGACGAGGTCCGCGAAATGCGCGAATCCGAGCAGGCGGGCGCGCTCGCGCCGGAGCTGGAGCAGACGCCGGATCAGCTCGCGATTGTCGTGGGGCTCGCGCGTGCCGCGATCGTTGAACGCGCGCCAGACGCTCTCCCGGAGCCCGCGATCGTCGGCGTACGTGAGCACGGCGTTCACGCTGGGCGCTTGCAGCGTCAGCCGGAAGCCGCTCTTGCCCGCGGCCTGGGCATAGTCCCGCGCCAGATCCAGCGCCGATTGCGGCAGACCGGCGAGGCGTGACGCGTCCGGAAGCACGAGCTCGAACGCGTTGGTGTCGTCGAGCACGTTCTGCGCGAAACGCGAGGAGAGCAACGAGAGCTCGCGGTCGATCTCTCGCAGACGCGCCTTTTCGGCCTCCCCGAGGCGCGCGCCGTGGCGTTTGAACTCCGCCAGCGTCTTTTCGAGAAAGCGGGCGCGCGTGGCGTCGAGCGCGCGCGCTTCGGGCGTCGCGGCGTACGCGACCAGCCGCTCGAACAGCCGCGCGCGCAGGGGAATGCCTGCCCAGAGCGCGCTCACGTCGGGGAGCACGGCGTTGTAGGCCTCGCGGAGCGCGGGCGTGGTCGCGGTGCTCTCGAGGTGCTCGACGACGGTCATGGCAAGCTCGAGCGCTTCGGTCGCGCGCTCGAGCGCGCCGAGGGTGCCCGCGTAGCTCGGGGGAGCGGTGTCCGCCTCGAGCGCATCGAGCGCCTGGTTCGTGGTTCGGAGCAGCTCCCGGATCGCGGGTTCGACGTGTTCCGCGCCGATCCGGTCGAAGGGGATCTCGTGGTTACCGAGCGTGAGCAGCGGATTTTCCAAGGTCAGAAACTATAGCACCCGACCCCGGGGGCTCGCGCGTCGGCCGCGGGGTAGAATCGACGCCGTGAGCGACGCCTCCGTGAGCGAAGGGACCCTGCTCTGGCAGCCGAGCCTGGAGCGCGCCGAGCGCTCCCGCCTGCGCGGCTTCGAGCGCTTCCTCAAGCGCGAGCACGGCCTGATCTTCGCGAGCTACGAGGAGCTCTGGCGCTGGTCGGTGAGCGAGCCGGGCGCGTTCTGGCGCGCGCTGGCGGACTTCTTCGAGGTTCGCTTCCACACCGAGCCGGGGCCCGCGCTTCAGGGCAAGCTGCCGCACGCGAGCTGGTTCGCCGGCGGCACGCTGAACTACGCCGAGCACGCCTTCCGCGCGCCTGCCGACGCGCCCGCGCTCGTGTTTCGCGACGAGAGCGGCCGGCGGGTGTCGCAGAGCTACGGCGAGCTCCGCGCCGAGGTGGCGCGTCTGCGCGCGGGCCTCGTGAAGGCCGGCGTGGGTCGCGGCGATCGCGTCGCCGCGCTCCTGCCGAATCGACCGGAAACGCTCGCGCTCTTGCTCGCGACGGCGAGCCTCGGCGCGATCTGGTCGAGCTGCGCGCCGGAGTTCGGCGTGGGCAGCGTGCTCGACCGCTTTCGCCAGATCGAACCGAAGGTCTTCGTCACGGTCGACGGCTACCGCTACGGCGGGAAGACCTTCGACAAGAAGGCGGACGTGCTCGAGATCGCGCGCGGCCTTCCGGGCGCGACCACCTTCGTGCTCTCCGAGCTCGGCGGCACGCTGCCGAACGCGCGCCCGTTCGCCGAGCTCCGCGAGCACGACGCCGAGCTCGCGTTCGAAGCGGTCCCGTTCGATCATCCGCTCTGGATCCTGTACTCGTCGGGGACCACGGGTCTGCCGAAGCCGATCGTGCAGGGGCACGGCGGGATCCTGCTCGAGCACCTGAAAGCGCTCGCGCTCCACGGCGATCTCGGCGAGGGCGATCGCTTCTTCTGGTTTACGACGACGGGCTGGATGATGTGGAACTTCCTCGCGAGCGGCCTGCTCGTCGGCTCCACGCTCGTGCTCTACGACGGCAGCCCCGCTCATCCGGGGCTCGACGTGCTCTGGCGCCTCGCGGCGGAGGAGGGCGTGACGTACTTCGGCACGAGCGCGCCGTACCTGCTGGCGTGCAAGAAAGCTCGCATCACGCCGGGCGCGAAGCACGATCTCGGGCGCCTGCGTGCGATCGGCACCACGGGCGCTCCGCTTCCCGCCGACGGCTTCGCCTGGGTGTACGAGGCGGTCGCGCGTGACGTCTTGCTCGCTTCGATCAGCGGCGGGACCGACGTGTGCACGGCGTTCGTGCTCTCGTGTCCGGTCCTGCCCGTCCACGCCGGCGAGATCCAGTGCCGCGGTCTGGGCGCCAAGGTCGAGGCCTTCGACGCCGCCGGCCGCTCGGTGACGGACCAGGTCGGCGAGCTCGTGCTGACCGAGCCGCTGCCGTCGATGCCGGTCTCGTTCTGGGGCGACAGCGACGGCTCGCGCCTCCACGACGCCTACTTCTCGACCTTCCCCGGCGTCTGGCGCCACGGCGACTGGATCAAGATCACCCCGCGCGGCGGCTCCGTGATCTACGGCCGCTCCGATTCCACCTTGAATCGGGGCGGCGTGCGCATGGGCACGAGCGAATTTTATCGCGTCGTGGAGGCCCTGCCGGAGATCGCCGACAGTCTCGTGGTCGACACGAGCTCCCTCGAGAACGACGCGGTCGGTAAGCTGTGGCTGTTCGTGGTTCCGGCGGCGGGCGTGACGCTCGAGGGCGATCTCGTGAAGCGCATCAAGGAAACGGTGCGGCGCGAGCTCTCGCCTCGTCACGTGCCCGATGCGGTGCGGGCGGTTCGCGCCGTGTCGCGCACGCTGAACGGCAAAAAGCTCGAGGTGCCAGTGAAGCGAATCTTAATCGGCGTGCCGCTCGAGCAAGCGCTCAGCCGCGACACGCTCGCGGATCCGTCGTCGATCGACGCCTTCGTTGCGCTGGCCGCCGAGCTCGCCCGCGGCTGACGCTGGAATTTTTTCGCGAGAGAAGAGCGTGCGCGATTCTCGCACGAAGGAAGCTGGCAGAAACGCGGCGTGGATGATACCCCGGAGGATGATGCGTGCGGTTGGAACAACGGGTCGAGCCCTCGGTGTAGCTTTGATTCTCGGCGGAGTGGTCACGACCTCGTGCATGACCAGCCTGACCAGAAATGACGAAACGGCGGGTGCGAGCGGTTCGGCGTCGGGCACTACCGGCAATTCGGGTGCCGGCGGCGTCGCCGGTTCGTCTTCGGGTAGCGCGGGCCTGGCTTCGGGAGCGGGCGGTCAGAGCGCCGCCGGCGGCAGCTCGAGCGCGGGTACGAGCGGCGCGAGCGGAACCAGTTCCGCATCGGGCGCAGCCGGAATGAGCGGCTCCGGCGGTGGCGGGTCGGGCGGCGGCGCCGGCACCCTCTCGGGGGGGACCACGTCGGGCGGGAGCGGCGGTTCCACCTCGGGCACCGGCGGTGGCGGAAGCGGCGGCACGGGCAGCAGCTGCACCGACGATCCTCCGCCGAACGGCACGTGCGAGGACGCCGTGGCCTTCGGCTGGTGCGGCCAGGATTGGATGAACGGCGCGTGCGCGCGTTCGTGCAGCCTGTGCACGGGCGCGGGCGGTTCGGGAAGCGGGGGTTCGGGGACGAGCGGCAGCTCGGGGAGCGCGGGCAAGGGCGGCAACGCCAATACGCCCCCGCCGCCGAACATCACGAACGGTCAGAACGCGTGGGGTTCGCGCTACTGGGACTGCTGCAAGCCCGCTTGCGGTTGGTCGGCGAACGCCGGCGGCACTCCGATGAAGTCCTGCAACCAGCAGAACCAGACGCTCGGCGACAACGACGCGCGCAACGCGTGCGAGAGCGGCGGTACGGCTTTCATGTGCTGGAACGGCGCTCCGTGGCAGGTCGGCGACCAGCTTTCGTACGGCTTCGCCGCGGCCTCGGGCCCGAACTACCAGTGTGGTCGCTGCTTCCACGTCCAGTTCGACGGCGGCACGCACAACGCCGGGATGAACCCGGGCGCGCAATCGCTCGTCGGCAAACACATGATCGTCCAGGTGATCAACAACGGCGGCGTGGCGCAGGATCAGTTCGACATTCTGATCCCGGGCGGCGGTGTCGGCCTCTTGAACGCGTGCACCAACCAGTGGGGGACGTCGGACCTCGGCGCGCAGTACGGCGGGTTTCTCGCGGGGTGCAACGGGGACAGGAACTGCGTGCAGAACAAGTGCGACACGATCTTCGCAGACAAGCCCGAGCTGGCGGCTGGTTGCGACTGGTTCCTCGGCTGGTACAACGCGGCGGACAACCCGACGTTCAAATACGAGCGCATCGCGTGTCCGGCGGAGATCACGCAGCGGTCCGGGCTCTCGGATCGCTGAAACGCGTCGAACGACGGCTGAGAGCGAGCGCCGGGTTTCGAAACGAACCCGGTCGAGCTCGCACGTACCCGTGACGCGCCGAGGAGCGCGCGCGGGGGCGGGTAGCGTCGGGTGCAGTGGGGGAGGAATAGCGAGTGGGGGCACGCGCGTTGGTCGAGCTGCCACGTTTCGAGTGAACGAATCGGCTCCGGCGGTGTTCATGGGGGGAGACAAATCGGAGCCGGGCTGGCTTGACGGTCCAAAAGATATGTCTATAGACGCTTCTAAAGATGTATCTTTAGATACATCGGAACGCGGTTCATTCGATTTTGCTGAAGGATTTCAAAATGATACATACTACTGCCTGCGGGCCGGGCGACTGGCCCTGGATGGCCCAGGTATTCGGACGGCGCTGGGGTCATCACGGCCGGAATTTCTGGTCCGGGGCCCTCCACGACCCGCCGCCGCGGGCGGAGCGCGGCGAGATCCGCTTTCTCGTGCTCGACGCCATCAAGGAGCGCGCGCGGCACGGCTACGAGGTCATCCAGCACATCGAGCAACGAGCCGGCGGCAGCTACCGGCCGAGCCCGGGCGTCATCTATCCCACGCTGCAAATGCTGGAGGAGCTCGGTCAGGCCCGCATCGTCGAGCAGGAGGGACGCAAGGCCTACGAGATCACGGATGTGGGCCGTCAAGAGCTCGAAGCCAACGCGCGCTCCGTCGAAGACTTCTACGAGCGGTTCGGCGAGGAGCCGTTCTACGCGGAGGAGTTCGCCGAAGTGATGCGCCGGGTCGCGCACCTGGTGAAGGCGTTCAAGCGCGGTGCACAACGCGGGCGCATGACGCCCGAAGCCCTCCGGGCGATCCGCGTGGCGCTCGACGAGGCGCTCACCCGGATCGAAGACGCTTTGAACGCTCCGCGGCGTTGAGGGAACGAACCGTCATGCTCGACCGCGAAGCAGAACTGCGTCTGATCCGGCGCTACCAGGAGCAGGGGGACGCGCGGGCGGGCGAGGATCTCGTGCGCGAGAACCTCGACCACGTGTCGCGCATCGTGCGCCAGTATCGCCACTACGGCGTATCCCCCGCCGAGCTCGCGGCCGAGGGAAATTTCGGCCTGGTACGCGCGCTCGCCAAGTTCGATCCGCGGAAGGGCGTGCGCTTCATGACCTACGCCGCGTACTGGATTCGTGCCTACGTCCTCGACTACGTGATCCACTCGTTCAGTCTGGTCGGATCCGGGTCGGTGGCGCTCCGCTCGCGTTTCTTCTTCCGGCTTCGTCGCGAGCGCAGCCGCATCTCGAACCTGCTCGGACACGGCGAGCAGGCGGACGCGGCGCTCGCCGCCAGCATGGGCCTCGGCGGGGCGCGTCTGGACGCGATGCTCCAGCGCCTCGACGCGCGAGACGTCTCGATCGACCTCCAGCCGCCCGGCGGCGGCCAGTCCCTCTCCGAACGCCTGCCCGCTCCGGACGATCCCGAACGACAACTCGGTGAGCTCGAGATCATCGGCCGTTTGAAGAGCGCCGTGCACTCGGCCGTGCGCGACCTCGACGCCCGCGAGCGCTTCATCGTCGAGAGCCGCCTGATGGCCGACCGCGAAGAGGAGCTTTCGCTCGCCGAAATCGGCCGGCGTCTCGGGGTTTCGCGCGAAAGAGCGCGTCAAATCGAGCAGCGCGCGAAGAAGAAGCTCAGGGCAAGGATCGCGGCGGAGCCGGCGGCGCTGGCTCTGTAGGCGCCGCTCTCCCTCTCGGCGCGGGTGTCCGGCTCTCCCTCGGACTTTAGCTCCGCCCCTCCAAGCCCATCCTCCGCCTCGCCACCGCGTGCGCCTTCTCGCTCGCGTCAATCCCCGCCCACCCGCGCCCGAGCCGGCGCGCCACCGCGAGCGTAGTCCCCGACCCGCACATCGGATCCAACACGCGGCTCTCCGGCAACGAAGCCGCGCGCACGATGCGTTCCAGCAGCGCCTCCGGTTTCTGGGTCGGGTAACCGGTGGCCTCGCCGAGCAGCGGCGTGTTGGCGCGCATCGCGGGGCAATCGCTCCAGACGCTGCCGAGCTTTCTACCTTCGTCGGCGTAGTAGCGATAGGTCTTGCCCGCGATGCGCCGCTCGCGAAAGCTGCGGCCGGAAGCGTCCTTCTGCGAGAAGTGCATGCGCAGGCTGGTCTCGGCGAACGGCTCGCGCAGGCTGGGATCGCGCTCGTTCCAGATCATTTCACGGCCGCGCGCGAAGACCAGGATCGTCTGGTGGGTCACGCTCGGTCCGAGCCGCGAGCGCGCCCCGTTGCCCGGAAGCCAGATGATTTCGCCGCGAAAGCCGCCGCGGCCGAAGACGCCGTCCGCGAGGATCTTGGCCTCGTGAACGGTGCGATGGTCGAGGTGGAGGAAGAGGCTGCCGCGCCGGCTCATCGCCTCGCGCACGGCGGCGAGGCGCGGTTTCAGCATCGCGAGGAACGACTCGATCCCTCCCCAGGCGTCGCGGTAGGCGCGTTCGCCGCGCGCGCGCTCTCCGCGACCGCGGCGAACTCCGTGGTGGCCGCGCGTGTTGAACGGAGGGTCGACGTAGACGAGATCGAAACGCTCGCGCTCGGTCTTGGCGAGGGTGGGGAGGAGGTCGAGGCAGTCGCCGAGCAGGAGCAGCCCCGGCTTCTGCTTCACTCGCCGACCTCGGGAATCGCACCGAGGGCGCGGCTGGCCGCGGACCCGATCGTCGTCGGCAACGGCGCCGTCGCCGGCACCGACGCGAGCGGTTCGAGCTCGAGCGCCGGATCGTCCGCGACGAGCGCGGCCAGCGCCGCCCCCTCGAGCGGAAGGGGCGGCGGCAGCACGGGCAGCCACTCCCAGTAAGGCCCGCCCCCGAGGCAACCTTCCACGGTCTCGTCGACGCTGCAGGCGATGCGCACGTGCACGTGATCGTCGTGCGGCATGCTGTCGCCCGGCTGCAGCATGACGCTCTGGGCGCGCAGCACGAGCTCGAGCGGCTCCCCGAGCGCGAGAGCGTACTCGACGAGCAGCGCCTCGATCGTGCGGCTCACGAACAAGAACTGCACGCCGAGCTCCTCGGCCGACACCAGGGCCCGCATCACGCGCCACTGGTGCTCGACGTCGAAGCGCAGGATGTCGCCGTTGTCCGGCACGCGCGCCAGCCCGTCGGGCTCGACGCGAATGAAGCCGGGAGCCGTCACGCGAGCGCCCCTCGGCGTCACGTAGTGGAAGAGGATGTCGACGTCGCGGCCCGTGCGATGCGACTGGTGCCCCGGGATCTTTCCGCCGTTCCTGGCCGAAAGGTCGCCGATCACGATCGGCGGGCTCCCGGGGCTCTCGCGCTCGAGCTCGGCGGCGATGCGCACGAGCGCCGAAACCAGGCGCGGCCGCCCGAAGTGGTTCGCGCCCTGCGGCCGGTAGCGGACGAAGCCCTTGCCCGACACCGGCAGCTCGACGGCGTCGGTCTGAACGCCGAAGTTCGGCGCGCCGACCGCGCCGCGCAAGCTGGGCGCGAGCGGCGACGGGGTCGATGCGCACGCGGCTGCGGCCAGCGCCAGCGCCAGCACCAGAGCGCCGTGGCGAGCGCCGGAGCTCGATGCGAGCGCGCTCACGGGCGCCTCGCCGGCAAGTAGCTCTGAATCGTGCGCGCCAGGTCCGTGTTCGGCTCGGCGGGGAGCTCGTAGCCCTCCCGGTGCACGAGAAAACCCTGCTCCGCGAAGGCTTGAAACGCGTTCTGCAGGAGCGGCTTACTGACGGCCTCGCGCCGCTCGATCTCTCCGGCCAAGAACATTTCGCTCCCGAGCGTGAGCGCGCGCTTCAGGAGGTCCTTCTCGCCGAGCGGTCCTTTTTCGAGGTAGCGCAGGGCCCGCGCGGCCACGAGGTACGCCTCGAGGAAGCTCACGAGGATCCCAGCGTAGCACTCGAGCCAGTCCTGGCCGCTCCAGCCGTCGCGACCCGAACCCGGCACGCAGCGGTCGTGATCGAGCTCGAGCTCTCCGCGTTCGGCCATGCTGCGGCAGGTTTCCGCGAAGATCGCCTCGAAGGGTTGATCGGCGCGGAAGCGGAATTCGAGCTTGAAGAGCCGCGAGAGCGCGCGGACGCGCTCGCGCACGGCGTCGAGCGCCGTGAGCGGAGGGCTGCCGAGCAGCGCCAGCGCCACGAGCGCGCGCTCCACGAAAAAATGCACGATCACGTTCTTCGACGTGTCGAGCGCGAGCCGGTTCGTGTCGTTCACGATGTAGTACGCGCCCGAACCCGCGCGCGGCGCGCGGCGCCGTCCGTCGCTGCCCGGCATCTGCGCCGGCTCGCGGATCTCCACGAGCTCGCTGTCGGCGAACATCTGCACGGCTTCTCGCAGCGAATCGGGGCGCAGCGCTCCGGACGACGTGCGCAAGGCGGGGCTCACGCGCGCGCCCATGCGCGCGATCACGCCGAGCAGCTTCTCGGCGCGGGCGACGAGCTCCTCGTGCGAGAGCCCGCGCTGGCGGTGGTAGAGGAGGACGAGCGCGGAGAGCGAGCCGGGCGTCACGGCCGTGACGCGGTTGATCTCGTCCATCACGCGGTTCCCGAGCTTGGTCACGAGGCCGCGCCGCTTCGCGGGAGAAAGCGGCTGGTCGATGCGGGCGCCGATCTCGGCGGCGATTTCGGACAAGGTGAGGATTTGCCCCACCTGCATGCTGATCCGCCCGTAGCGGTTGCCGAGCAGCTCACGCGACTTCAGGAGGCCCGCGGCGTCTTCCTTGACCTTTTCTCCGCCCGAAAGCTCGCGTTCGTAGCTCTTGGCCTCGAGCACCTGCTCGTAGCCGATGCTGACGGGCACGAACAGCGTTTGTCGCTCCGGCACGGCGAGCGCGGCGTCGATGATCATGTTGAGCAGGCCGAACTTCGGAGGCAAGAGCTTGCCCGTGCGGCTGCGGCCGCCCTCGAGGAAGAGCTCGATGGGATAGCCGTCGCGGAGCAGGCGGCGAACGTAGGCGTCGACCACCGCGGCGTACAGACGATCGCCGCGGAACGAGCGGCGGATGAAGAAGGCGCCGCCACGCCGGAGGATGGCGCCCGCCGGAAAGAAGTTCAGGTTGTCGCCGGCGGCGATCAGCGGGAGCGGCAGGTTCTGCTGGTTGAACACGTAGCTCAAGAGCAGATAGTCGACGTGGCTCTTGTGGCTCGGCAGGAGCACCAGCGTTCCGTCGTGGGCCGCCGCCCGCAGCCGGTCGATGTCGGACTTTTCCCACTCGACGCCGGCGTAGATGCGCTGGAAAATCCGATCGAAAAGGACCTCCAGCCCCTTGATGGTCGTGCGGTCGGGCGTCGCCTGGAGCTCCTTCAGCATCTCGTGCGCGCGCGCGGTCACGCTGTAGCGGCTGGTGCGTTCGTCGATCAGATCGTCGATCACGCCGCGCAGCTTCGGGCTGCGCACGATCTCCTGACGCACGCGTTCCGGCGCTTTTTCCGCGGGCCCGGTCACGCTGCGCCGCTCGCGCTCGAGCCGGCGCAAGATCGCGTAGGTGAGGCGGCGCACGAGCGCCGATTCGGACATGCCGTTCGCTTCGGCGACGAAGTTCTTGAGATCGATGGGTGCGCCCAGCTTCAGCTCGACGTGCCGGTAGTTGTAGAAGAACTGTGCGATGGTGCGGGTCGGGCTCGGCCACTCGCGCGGCCCGAGCAAGAAGTCGAACGGCTCGGTCCCGCGCGTGTCCGGAAACTTCGACCAGACGAAGACCTGCGGCACGAGAAAGATCGTGCGCTCGCGGCGCTTCTGCATGTCGAACAGCGTGCGCACGAGCTCGTCGCCCTCCGCCCGGCCGCGCGCCCCGGTACGCCCGGTCGCGACCGCGTCGAACACGCCGGGCGGCCGCTTCAGGAAGAGCGCCGCCGAGCCGCCCCGAGAGAGCGAGTCCTCGAGCTCCTCGCGCGGGGTGACGCGTTGCGGGATGAGCGCGTTGAGCCAGCCCTTGCCGAGCGGGTTCAGAATCCAGAGCCCGAGATCGTTGACGTAGCGGATCTGCGGCAGGCGGTAGCGCTTCGTGAGGTAGTCGAGCGCGAGGAAGTCGATGAAGTTGAGGTTGCGCAGCACGTAGACGACCTCGCCGCGCGAGGCGAGGTCGCGCACGGCCGAGACCCAGGCCTCGTCGACTTGAATCTTGTCGAAGAAGCGCCGGTAGATCGCTCGAAGCGCCGGGTTCGGCTCGTAGGTGCGCGTGAGCTCGCGTTCGGACATGAAACGGGGCGAGGTGTCCGTGGAGCCTACCACTTGCGCTAGCGCCGTCGCGCGAGTAGCTCGGCGGGGATGCGGATCGCGTACTTCCCGGCGCTGCTCGCACTCTTCGCCCTCGCCCCGGGCTGCAAGTCGAAGCGAGCGTCCAAGCCCGAACCCCAGGCCTCCGCGAGCGCGGCTGCGCCGGCACCAGCCGCCCCTCCGGGTCGCTGCCGGGAGATTTCCGGCGGACCCTCGCTCATCGTCGGGGACGGGGGCGGGGAGGCGCCGGCCGGCCGGGAGACGGAGGAGGATGACGACGACCAGGCCGACACCCTTCCGTTCGCCACGAGCGTCGGCTCGGCCGTCGCGCTGCCCGGTTGGTTCGCGGGCGGCGGCTTGCGGACGCGCGCCGGAGCGACCGAGGCGTTCGTCGCGCTGGTTCCGGCCGACGGAGCTCCCGGGACACTGGTGGCGCTCGAGCGCGTGCACGGTGACGTCGATGCGCCGCTCGTCGGCGGGCGCGCGGCGGAGCTCGTCGTCGCAGTGCCCGACAGCGACGCGGGCGGCGGCATGCTGAGGCTTTCGCGCGTGGAGCTCGTGTCGAAAAAGGCCACGCACGGCGCCCAGATCACGGGCGTCGATCACGATGCGGGTGCGGCGCTCGCGGTCGGCGAGCGCGGCGCGCTTCTCGTTTATGGTGCCGGTCGAGCGGGCTCGAGCGCTCTCAAGGCTTCGCCCTTCGATCCCGGTCACCCCGAAGCCCTGGGCGCGGCGGTCGACCTCGCGGGCACGAGCGGCGCGGAAGCGCCGGCGCTCGTGGTGCGTCCCGGCGGCTATTTCCTCGCGTTCATCGCCGAACGTCCGCTGGCGGACGCGGGGGCTCCTCGGGACGCCGGGGATACGGAGCAGCTCGTCGCGCTCGGTCCGCGCGTCCTCATGGCCGTTCCCCTCGACGCGCAGGGCAAGCCGAGCGGCGTCACCCGCGCCGTCAGCCCGGAGACCGGCCATGTCGTCGGCTTCGACGCGGTGGCGCTCCCGGACGGGGCGCTCGGCGTGGCCTGGCGCGAGGACGACGCGGCACCGGGCGTCGACGCGGGCGCGCTCGAGCTCGCGCGCATCGGTCTCGACGGCTCCGTTCAACGCGGCCGCATCGACGACGAGGACATCAGCGCCGGCCTCCCCACGTTGCTCCGCGATTCCGGCCCCAGCGGACGTGTCTGGGTCGCCGTACGCAGCGCGAGCGAAGCGTCACGCGTCGGCCTGCTCGCTCCGAGCGCGGTCGCCGTCGAATCGCTCACGGGTGATGGTCTCCTGCGCGGCGCGGAGGTTCTCGCCGTGGCCGACGGCAGGCTGCTCGTCAGCCGAGCTCGCCGCCGCAACGTCGAGCTCGATGTGCTCGAGTGCAAGCCGTAGTAGGATCGCCGAATGAGGGCGCTCGTGCTGCTGGCCGAGGGATTCGAGGAAATCGAAGCAGTCACCATCGTCGACGTGCTCCGGCGCGGCGGCGTGAAGGTGACGACCGCCGCGCTCGGGACGAGCTTGGTGCGCGGATCACACGGCATCGCGATCGAGGCCGACACGTCGCTCGACGGCCTGAGGGTGGACACCTTCGACGCGGTCGTGCTGCCCGGCGGCATGCCCGGCGCGAAGCATCTGCGCGACGACACGCGGGTTCAGTCGCTCTTGTGCGAGGCCGCCGCGCGCGACAAGCTCGTGGGCGCGATTTGTGCGGCGCCCATCGCGCTCGACGCGGCGGGCCTCCTCGACGGGAAGCGTGCGACGGCGTATCCAGGGCACGAGATTCGCCCGGCCATCTACGTCGAGGAAGACGTGGTCACGGACGGGAACATCGTCACGAGCCGCGGCGTCGGAACGGCGCTCGATTTCGCGCTGGCGCTCGTCGAACGTCTCGCCGGGAGTGACACGGCTTCGCGGCTGCGCGTCGCGATGCTGGTCGAAGCTCGCACGTGACGCGAGGTCCGGGGCGCGCGGCTCAGGGCGTCTGTTCCGGTGGCGGCAGCTCGTCGAAGCGCCGCGTTCCGGGCTTCTTCAACAAATACTGATCGGCGAAGTCGAGCACGGCCGTCCAATCCACGGAGGTCATTCCGTGTCCACCCGGCCGAAAATGCAGGCCGAGGTTGTCCTCGGCTTCGAGGAACTCGTAGACGGGTTTCGCCTCGAGGTAGGTCTGCACCGCGGCGTACGCCCGGCCATACTCGTCCTCCAACGAATTGCACATGATGAAGAGCCGCGGCGCCGTGAGCGCCGGCAGCCAGTGCTGATCGCTCGGGAGCTTCGGCGTGCGATTTCGGAACTGGGGGAAGACGGGTCCGAACCAGTACGTGTTCTGATCGACGATTTCGGTGATGCCTTGGCCGAGCCCTCCGCCCATCTCCCTGCCGGAGAAGCGGAAGGCCATGCCGCCCGCGACCGGAGCGCTCAGCGCCACGCGCTCGTCGAAGGCGCCGGCGAGCAAGACCGCCTGCCCGAGCCGCGATACACCCGTCATCATGATCTTGGCGGGGTCGAGGGCCGGATCCGTTACCAGGTAGTCGACGGCACGGGACAGGCCCCAGGCCCACGCGGAGAAATCGCGCCAGTCGTAGTCGGGGTAGGCGGGGAAGAAGGCGGTCGAGGCCCAATTCGCGGCGTCGGCGCCGAGCTGCTGATAGGGCACGGTGGCGAC
>DASXWF010000615.1:0-4047 GCA_036503835.1 Polyangiaceae bacterium
CCGCGCGATTCGGCGATGGCACGAACGATGGCCAGCCCGAGGCCGGTCCCGCCCCGATCGCGCTCGGTCGTGAAGAAGCGCCCGAAGATCTTGGGCAGGTTCGCGGCGCTGATCCCGGGGCCGTCGTCCTCGACCTCGACGTGCAGGCGAGCGTCGTGCACGGCGAGACTCACGCGCACCGGTTCGTTTCGGCGGTAGCGAAGCGCGTTGTCGATCAGGTTGCCGAGCGCGGAGTCGAAGTGCTCCGCCGGGAGGTCGACCCGTTCGCGCTCGTCGGCGATCGAGACGCTCACGTGCTCCGGGTAGCGCTCGAGCAGGGCGCGCGCGAGCTCGCCGAGCGTGCGCGACGTGGCGGGCGGCGCCTCCGTCTGATTCTCGATGCGCGCGAGCTGGAGTAGCCCGCGCACGAGCAGCTCCGTCCGCTCGGCGTCCGCCTGAATGTTCGCCAGGAAGCGCTCCCGCTGCGACTCGTCCATGCTGCGCCAGTCCTCGCGCAGGAGCTCCGCAGCGCCCCGGATCGACGTGAGCGGAGCCTTGAGCTCGTGACTGACGTTGGCCGTGAATTCGGCGATGTAGCGGGCGCGGGCCGCGAGCCGCTCCGTCATCACCTCGAGCGCCGAGCCGAGCGCGGCGAGCTCACGCGGCGCTCGGCCCACGACACCGGGCGGCCAGGTCGAGCCGGACACCGAGACCTTGCCCGCGGCGAGCGCCATACGCTCGAGCGGCCGCGCGATCAGGCCCGCGCAGATCAGGCTCAGGAAGAGCGCCGCGGCCACCATCAGCGCGACGCCGCCGAGCAACGGCAGGCGGTTCTTCCAGACCCACTCGAGCCCGGACTCGGCCGTCCGCGACAGGCGCACGACCCCGATCACCTCGCCCTGCTCCACGATCGGCAGCGCCACGAACAGGCGCCGATCGCCGCGCCGGCTCAGGCTCTCGAGCGGCGGCGGCGGCTCGTCGCTGACGCGCGGCCGGATCACCGCCGTGTAGCGACCCGCGAGCGCGCCGTCGACCTCCGGCAAGCCCTTCAAGCAGCGATCGGCGTCGCCGCGCGTGGTCGCCACCACGCAGCCTTGCGGGTCGAGTACGCGCACGGCGCTCAGGTTGTGAACCTGCGCGCGCCGGAGCAGCGGCTCCACGTCGCGTCCCGCCCGGTACTCGTCCGTCTGCCGCTGCGCGGCGGGCGCGCTCGCGAGCGACGCCGGTTCCGCCGGGCTCAGCTCGCGGATGTGCTCGGCGAGCAGCGCGATCGGCGCGTAGCGCGACTCGGCCCTCGGCTCCGTGTCCGCGCCGGCGCGGACACGGCCGCTCTCGCGCCGCCAGGCGTCGCGGTACGCTTCCGCGAGCAGGACGCCCTGGCCGAGCAACTGCTCCTCGGTGCGGCGGACCAGGTAACCCGTGTACGAACGCAGCGCGAGCAGCGAAAGCCCGGGCAGCACGAACACCGCCGCGCTCACGCCGAGCAGGAGCCAGCGAATACTCCACTCTCTCATGTCAGGCTTCCTTCAGCCGGTAGCCCATGCCGTACACGGTCTCGATCGGGTCGAGGCCGTGCGCGCCGAGCTTCTGGCGCACACGCCGCAGGTGGCTGTCGACCGTGCGCTCCGAGACGTGGTGACCGCCGCCGTACGCCTGCTCCACGAGCTGCTCGCGCGAGAACACCTGACCGGGCCGCGCGAGCAACGCGCGCAGAAGATCGAACTCGGTGACCGTGAGCGTGAGCTCGACGCCGCGCACGCTGCAGCGATGGCGGGTGACGTCCAGGCGGAGCTCGCCGTGGGCGATCACGTCCGCTCGCGTTTGCTCGCGCCCGACCGCGTGCTTCAAGTCGCGAATTTCCTGGTAGCGGCGCAGCGCCGCCCGGACGCGCGCCACGAGCTCGCGCGGGCTGAAGGGCTTGGTGATGTAGTCGTCCGCGCCGAGCTCGAGCCCGAGCACGCGGTCGAGCTCCTCGTCGCGGCTGGAGAGAAACAGGATCGGGAGCGAGCTCTGCTTGCGGATCTTGCGACAGAGCTCCAGACCGTCTTCCTCGGGCATCACCACGTCCAGAATCGCGAGATCGAACTCGTGCTCGGAAAACGCCTTCCAGCCGAGCGCGCCGTCCTTCGCCTCCGTCACCCGGTGTCCGGCCTGCTTCAGCGCGAAATGCACGATCTCGCGGATGTGACCGTCGTCGTCGACGAGTAGAATGTGCGCCATTTCTCGGTCTTTTCTCCCGATCCGAGCGTCGAGCATAGCCTCTCGCGGCGCGCGCGCGCCCTCCTGCACGACTTTTGCACGATCTTTGCGCGAACACTCCGCGCTCTCTCCCCGCCTTTTGCATCGTCGATCGCTAGGTTCGTAGAGCAAAGGAAGGACCTGACGATGCGTGGTTTTTTGAACCTGTTCGGAATCGGCGTGGTGTGGCTCATGGCCGTCATCGGCTGGATGGCGCTCGGTGGTGTCACCAAGAACCGCGGTGCCACGCAGAGCGCGACGTTGCGCGAGAAGGTGAACGACCTCTGGGGATCGGAGCAGGCGCAGTTCGCCCCGACGATCGCCTACCGCCGCGAGCTTCCGCCGCCCGAACCCGTACCCGAGCCCGAGCCCAAACCCGGGGCTCAGAAGGCCAAACCCAAGCCGCCCGCGAAGCCCGAAAAACCCCGTCCCCCCGAGTACGAAGGCACCTGGGACTCCTCCGTCAAGGCCACGCTCGCTTCCAGCCGCATCGACGCGCGCCTGCACTCCGATCCGCGGCGCAAGGGGCTGGTCTGGTACGCGCTCTACGACGTCGGGTTCGCCGCGACCTACGCCTACGTCCACGACGACGAGCGAGCGGGCCTCGTGCGGCTCGAATTCATGCTCCCGAACCAGAACGCGGTCTACGACGACCTCGTGTTCTCCGTGGACGGCAAGGACAGGAGCGCGGCGCTCGACTCGACGCCCGGAACCCTCCGCTACGAGCAGCACGTTCTGCCCAAGCAGCGCGTCGAGTTCCGCGTCGCGTACAAGAGCCGAGGCGCCGACAGCTGGCGCTACGTACCTTCCCAGGGCGTATCGCGCCTGAACGATTTCCGTCTCCAGCTCGCGACCGACTTTCGCAGCATCGACTTCCCGAGCGGCACACTCTCGCCGTCCTCCCGTACCGAAACCGGCAAGGGCCACCAGCTGACCTGGGATTTCCGGCAGATGGTCACCGGCCAGGGCATCGGGATGGTCATGCCGTCGCACATCCAACCGGGCGAGCTCGCCGCGGCGCTCTCGTTCTCGGCGCCGGTGAGCCTGCTGTTCTTCTTCGTGGTGGTGTTCGTGCTGGCGACGCTGCGAAAAATCGACGTGCACCCCGTCAACTACCTGATGATCGCGTGCGCGTTCTTCGCATTCCACCTGCTCTTCGCGTACTCCGTCGATCACATCTCGGTCGAGGCGGCGTTCGCGCTCTGCAGCGTGGTGAGCCTGGTGCTCGTGATCACGTACCTGCGCCTGGTCGTCTCCACGACCTTCGCCTTCCGTGAAGCCGCCCTCGCCCAGCTCGTGTACCTGATCGGCTTCTCGCTCGCTCACTTCTGGGACGGCTTCACCGGCCTCACCATCACCGTGCTCGCGATCATCACGCTCTTCGTCATGATGCAGCTCACGGGCCGCGTCCGCTGGCACGAGGTGCTGAGCTTCGCCCCGGCCCGGAAGTCCGATCCGCCTCCGCCGAACTACGCCGCTCCGGCCGGCGCGCCCTGAGAGCGCGAACTACGGCTCCAAACCCCAGTCGAGAGCGCGATTCGGGTGTTCCAAGGCCACCACCACGCGCGAGCCTTCCTGTTTGGCGACGACCTCACGGTCGAGACCGGCAGGAAGGCTCGCGAAGGCGCCGGCGGCGCTCGCCGCGTTCGCGAACTCGGACTGCCAGACCAGACCGGTCACCGGCTCCTCCCCGGGCAGAGCCTACCTGCCGGGAGACCATGCCCCAGTCGTCCTCGCACTCGGCGGTCGAGTACCACGCACCGCACTCGAACAGGACCTTCACGTACCCGGCGCAGAACTCACGGACCTCGGGAGTGGTGGCGACGACGG
>DASXWF010000616.1:0-5140 GCA_036503835.1 Polyangiaceae bacterium
CGGCAACCAACTCGTCAACAACGGGAACGAGTGCGAGGGACCGGGCGGCGGTGGCGGCGGCGGCTTCGTGTTCTCGTCGGGAACACTCACGGCGAACGTCGCGGGCGCGCTCGGCGGAACCTCGAACTGCCCGGCCATCAACGAGTTCCCGAGCAACGGCGCGACCCGCGGCGGCGCGGGCCAGACGGTGTTCGGAACGGCCGCGGCGCTGCCCTACTGTGTGGACACGGCGGCGCCGGACACCGAGATCGACAGCGGGCCCGCCAATCCCACCAACGACACGACCGGCGACTTCACGTTCAGCACCCTGGACCCCACGGCGACCTTCGAGTGCAGCGTCGACGGGGGGACGTTCACCGCTTGTCCGTCGCCGTTTGCGACCGCGGCGCTTCCGGACGGCCCTCACACGTTCGCGGTCCGCGCCCGCGATCCGATCGGAAACGTGGACCCCACCCCGGCGACGCGCACGTGGGTCATCGATACGCAGGCTCCGGACACGAACATCGATACTGCCCCGTCGAATCCCACGAGCGACACGACGGGCGATTTCACGTTCAGCTCTCCGGACGGCACCGCGACCTTCGAGTGCAGCCTCAACGGCGCGGCCTTCACGGCCTGCCCGGCGGCGTTCATGACGGCCGTACTGCCTCTCGGCTCGCACACGCTGGCAGTCCGCGCGCGTGACGCCGCGGGCAACGTCGATCCGACGCCCGACATGCACACCTGGGTCGTCGCGATGGGCGACCAGGACGGCGACGGTCTCGGCGACGACGAGGAAGCCGACGCCGGTACCGACCCTCTCGATGCGGACAGCGACGACGACGGCGTGCCCGACGGTGCCGAGGTCGACCCCGGGACCGACAGCGACGGGGACGGCCTCGTCAACGCGCTCGACCCCGACAGCGACGATGACGGGCTCTTCGACGGCACGGAGCAGGGCCGCGACTGCGACGATCCGGGGACGGATCGCGAGCGCGGCCTGTGCCGGCCCGACGCGGACCGGGGAACCACCGTGACCTCGCCCGTCGATCCGGACACGGACGACGGCGGCGCCTCCGACGGCTCCGAGGATTTCGACCTCGACGGCGAGGTCGACTCGAGCGAAACGGATCCGACGCTCGGTAACGGCGGCGACGACAGCGGCGTGACCGACAGCGACGGCGACGGGCTCAGCGACGGCACGGAGACGACGCTGAGGTCCGATCCGAACGACGACGACAGCGACGACGACGGCCTCGCCGACGGCGACGAACCGAACCCGAGCGCCGACATGGACGGCGACGGCCTCATCGACATCCTCGACGTCGACAGCGACGACGACGGCCTCTTCGACGGCACCGAAACCGGCCGCGACTGCGCTCTCCCCGACACGGACAGCGCGCTCGGCCATTGCAGGGCCGACGCCGATCCGGGCACGACCACTTCCGCCGTCGACCCCGACACCGACGACGGCGGCGCCCGCGACGGCAGCGAGGACTCGAACCTCGACGGCGCGCTCGACAGCGGCGAAACGAACCCGATCGCCGGGCAGGGTGCGGACGACGGCACCGTCACCGATACGGACGGCGACGGCCTGAGCGACGGCACGGAAGATACGATCGGCACCGATCCGAACGACGCCGACAGCGACGACGACGGCGTCCCCGACGGCGAGGAGCCGAACCCCTCCGACGACCACGACGGCGACGATCTCGTCAACGCGCTCGATCCCGACAGCGACGGCGACGGCCTCTTCGACGGCACCGAAACCGGCCGCGACTGCGACAACCCCGCAACGGATGGAAGCGCTGACCGGTGCATCGCCGACGGAGACGGCGGAGACACCACCACCCACCCGCTCGATCCGGACACCGACCACGGCGGAGTCTCGGACGGCGACGAGGACGAAAACCACGACGGCACCGTCGATTCGGGCGAGCGCGACCCACTCGAGCCGAGTGACGACGACGACTCCGGCGGCGCGGGGGGCGCCGGTGGCGAAGGCGCGGGCGGTACGGACGCCGGCGGCACGAGCGGCACCGCGGGGACGAGCGGCACCAGCGCCGGCGGCCAGGGCGGTGCGGGCGCCGCGACCGGCGGCGGCCAGGGCGGTACCGGCGGCGCGAGTGCAGGGCAGGGCGGCAGCGCCAACGCCGGTGCGGCGGGGAGTGCGGGGGCACCCTCGGGTGGAAGCGCGGGCTGCGCCGGCAGCAGCGCGGGCGGAGCTTCGGGCAACACCGGCACAGCCGGAGCGTCGAGCGGAGCGCCACCGGATCCGAGCGTCGTCGTACTGGGCGGCGGCTTCTGCTCGTTGGGCCGTGGCGCACCGCGTAACGACTTCGCGTTGCTCGCCTTGACGGGCATCGGCCTCGCGTGGCTCAGAAGGAGAAAGCGACGCCGCTAGCAGAGCCCGTGCCCGTAAACGGGCCCGTGCCCGTGCCCGATCGGGACGTTTTTCTCGGGCGGGGGCACGTCTACGGGCACGTTTACGGGCGGAATGGCGATTCGGTGATATAGGGGCGACCCCCATGCTCCCGTCTCCCGATCCGTTCGAGCTCCTCGGCCCCGACCTTTCGAGCGCGCTCGCCAAGAAAGGCTACACGAGCCTCACCGAGGTCCAGAAGGCCGTTCTCGACCCCGCGCTCGCGGATCGCGACCTCCGCATCAGCTCCCAAACGGGCTCCGGAAAGACGCTCGCCATCGGCTTCGCCGTGCGCCACTGCGTCGAACCTTCCGCCAAGCCGAGCGACGGCATCGCGCGTCCGTACGCCGTCGTCATCGTCCCCACTCGGGAGCTCGCCAAGCAGGTCGAAGCCGAGCTCGCCTGGCTCTACGCGCCGAGCAAACTGCTGGTGGCCTCGGTGATCGGCGGCGCGAGCGTCCGCGACGAATACCGGCAGCTCGCGCGCGGCCCCGCCGTGATCGTCGGCACCCCGGGACGCCTCCTCGACCACCTCACGCGCGGCGCGATCCTCCTCGAACGAACCGGGGCGCTCGTCCTCGACGAAGCCGACCGCATGCTCGATCTCGGCTTCCGCGAAGATCTGGAGGCCATCCTCGGGCGCGCGCCCGAAGGGCATCGCACCCACCTCGTCTCCGCGACCTTCCCGCGTGAGGTCGAGGCGCTCGCCCAGCGCGTCCAGAGCGACCCGGCGTCGATCCAAGGTACCCCCCTCGGCTCCGCCAACGCCGACATCGACCACATCGTCCACCTGGTCAAGCCGAACGAGCGCGTCGACGCGCTCATCAACCTGCTCCTTTCAGCTCCGGGCGAACAGGTGCTCGCGTTCGCGCGCACCCGCGCCGACGTCGCCGACGCCTGCGAAGCCCTCGATCAAGCCGGATTCGCCGTCGATTCCCTGTCCGGAGAGATGGAACAACCCGAGCGGCAGCGAGCCCTCTCGGCCTTCAAGAACGGCAAGCTCCAGGTCCTCGTGGCCACCGACGTGGCCGCCCGCGGCATCGACCATCAAGACATCGCGCGCGTCGTCCAGCTCGAACCGCCGATGGACGCCGACACGTACACCCATCGCAGCGGTCGAACCGGCCGCGCGGGCCGCAAGGGCAAGAGCTCCATCATGGTCCAGCCCGCGGGCTTGCCGCGCCTCACGGCCATGCTCAAGCGCGCGCGTGTCCGCTTTCGCTTCGAGGCCATCCCCACCGCCGAGAGCATCGCCGCGGCCCAGGACGAAAAGCTCATCAGCGAGCTCACCGTCGAGCCCGCGTCCGACGGCTCTGCAGTCGCCCCCACCGTCAGCGATCGCACCTCGCGCCTCGCAGCTCGTCTCGTCGCGAGCGGAGCGGCAGAGCGCGCTCTCGCCGTCCTCCTCGAGCGTGTGAGCACCGAAACGCAGTGCGCGCCGCGCGAAATCACCCCGCTCACCCCCAACGCCGGCCACCAGAACCGCGGCCACGGCGCGGCTCCCCGCCCGGGCCACCGCAACGGACGCCCCATGCCGCCCGCACGCGACGGCAAGATGGCGCCGTTCCACGGCAACAAGGCGCCGTTCCACGGCATGCCGCCGGTACGCGGCGGCTCAATGCCGCCGGTGCGCTCCAAGCCCCCGGCGCGCGACGGCAAAATGGCGCCGTTCCACGGCATGCCGCCGGTGCGCGGCGGCCAAATGCCGCCGATGCGCTCGATGCCCCCGGCGCGCGACGGCGACACCGGTGACGGCTGGGTCCGCTTCCGCGTCTCCTGGGGCCAGGCCCAGGGTGCCGACGTACGCCGCCTCCTCCCCATGCTCTGCCGTCGCGGCAACATCCGCGGCAAAGACATCGGCACCATCCAACTCGCGCCGAGCTTCTCCTTCGTCGACGTCGCGACCCGCGTCGCCGCCGACTTCGAGCGCGCCGCGCGCCGCCCGGATCCACGCGACCCGTCGGTTACGGTCCGGCGGGCGTAGGCGAGCTCTGGATATCGAGGCCCGTTTCAAAGGGCAGCCGTGGGAGGTGGTTGTCGAGCCCGACGAAGTGGAGCATCTTCTTGTCGTCGTCACCGCGTACGGCGTCGAGCCATGAAGCAGCGCTACCTCGAGGTCACGTTCCGAAAAGGCAAGCCGTTCGCGGCGTACCTCTACTTGCCACGTCCGACCGGCAGTCGAGCGGCGCGAACGCTCGATGCCGGCCATGGCGTGCGGGTCGACGTCGACGCAAGCGGTACGCCCATCGGAATCGAGATAACTTCCCCCGGCGCGGTTACCGAAGCCGAGATCAATGCAGTCCTCGTCCGGCACGGTGTACCCGAGCTCGCTGATCGCGAGCTGGCACCCCTGGCGGCTTAGGTTTCGTCAGGATCAACGGGATTTCGCGGCTCGCTCGGATGGGTCGTTGTTGACTTCCCTTCGAGCCGCCTCGGCGGGCTCCACCGTTGCCACCCTCGCGGCGAGGCCAATTTCCCCGAGAGAACAGAGTGCCGGCGCCGGGAATTGAACCCGGGTCCGGCCATCTCACCGTTCAGCATACAAATCGCTAATTCAGCATCAACTCGGCGCGATTGCGATCTTATTGAACCTAGCTCGTTCCATCTGGATCCTTCGTTCGGAGCAAGGTCGGGCAACATACGGGCAACATGAGATCGGTCGCCGACATGCATCGTTTCGCTGGCACTTGTGGGCTCACCACTCGCGCGCTACGTTTGACGAGTCATGGCCCTTCCTAT
>DASXWF010000617.1:0-8503 GCA_036503835.1 Polyangiaceae bacterium
CATACCGCGCCCGGGCGAAGTGAGCCTGGCTCACCATGGCGTGCTCTTCCTCGACGAGCTCGCCGAATTCCGGCGCGGCGCGCTCGAAGCCTTGCGGCAACCACTCGAAGACGGCACGGTCTGCATCTCCCGAGCGCGCGCTCGCGCTTGGTTTCCGGCCCGCCCGCTCCTGATCGGCGCCGTCAACCCCTGCCCGTGCGGCTACTTCTCCCACCCGAGAAGGCGCTGCTCCTGCTCGGAAGACGCGCGCCAGCGCTACCGCGCGCGCCTGAGCGGCCCCCTGGTCGACCGCATCGACATCCACGTCGCCGTCCCGCCTGTCGACGTGGCGTCGCTCACCTCCGCCCGGACCGGCGAGTCGTCCGCGACCGTGCGCGAGCGCGTGACTCGAGCACGGGCCGTCCAGCACCAGCGCGCGCTGGCCCTCGGCCTCGGCGCACGCGTGAACGCCGCCCTCACGAGCGCCGAGCTCGAACGCGTCGTGGAGCTCGACCGCGACACACGCCGCCTGATGGAGCTCGCCGTAGACAGGCTGGGCCTGTCCGCACGGGCGTTCGTCAAAGTCCTGCGCGTGGCGCGGACGATCGCCGACCTCGAGGGCGAAGAACGCGCGAGGCAACCCCAGATCGCGGAGGCGATTCAGGGACGGCTGCTGGACCGGGAGGTCGGGCGGTAGCGGCGGGAACGCGCAGCGGGCGAGCAGCGCTCCCGAAGGGTTTCGCATGGCGATCGACGCGGCGTTCCTCGCGACCCGACGGCGCGCGGGCTGGTCACGTGAGTCGCCCGTGCAGCGTCAGCGAAATTGCTTCGGATCGATGCCGAGCGCGGCGAGCCAGCGGTACACCTGCGCGCGCGGCTTGCCGAGCTCCTGCGCGACCTTGCTGACGTTTCCCTGGTGCTTCTCGAACAAGGTACGGAGCTCTTCGCGGCGTTCGGCGAGCGGATGAGGGCCCTGGGGCGCGTCCGACTGGATCCTGCTCGGGCCGGAGCGCTCGCGGACGAGGGCCACGGCCTGGGGCAGGCGCTCGGCGAGGTCCTTCGAGCGGATGCGGCTGCGATCCTTCGCCACGAGCGCCGCGACCTCGACGACGCCGCGGAGCTCGCGCACGTTGCGCGGCCAGTCGGAGAGGAGGAGCGCCTCGGCGGCATTGGGAGAGAAGCGAACTCCCGGCACGAACTCCGAAGCCAGCGAAAGGATGTCCGCGCGCCGTTCGCGGAGAGGGGGCAGACGGAGAACGACGGGCGAAAGGCGCGCCAGCAGGTCGGCTCGAAAGCGCTTCGCGCCGACCGCTTCCTCGAGGTGGATGTGCGTGGCCGAGATCACGCGCACGTCCACCGGTACTTCGTGCTCCGCACCGATGGGGCGCACCTTGTGGCCCTCGAGCGCGCGAAGCAGCGCGGGCTGCAAGCCGATCGGCAAATCCCCGATTTCGTCCAGGAAGAGGGTGCCGCCCTCCGCCGCGCGAAACATTCCGAGACGCTGCCCGTCGGCCCCGCTGAAGGCTCCCCGCACGTGACCGAAGAGCTCCGCCGCGGCCAGATCCGGCTGGAGCGTCGCGCAGTTGAGCGGGACGAACGGGCCTGACCGCCCGCTCTGTTCGTGGATCGAGCGCGCGACGACATCCTTGCCGGTCCCCGTCTCGCCCGAGAGCAAGACGGAGAATTGGCTCGGTGCAACGCGCGCCACGCTGGCTCGCAAGGTCTCCGTCGGGTTGCCCGCCGAGACGGTGAAAAGCGTGTTGCCGGCGCGAATGACCGCGCCGGGCGCGAGCGCCGCGGACTTGATGGCCGCACCATTCACGAAGGTTCCGTTGGTGCTGCCGCTGTCGGCGCACTCGAGCCGCGTGCCCGTCGCGACGATGAGCAGGTGCACCTTGGACATCTGGTCGTCCGAGATGCCGAGCCCGCCCTCGGCCTGACGGCCGACGAACAACGTTCCGTTCAGTGGAAGCGCGACGCGCCGCCCGACGACCGCCGCATCCGGCGAGTGCACGACCGTCAGCGCGAAGCCGCTGGCCCGCTGGCTGCTCGCCAGGCTTTCCTCGAGACTGCGCAGGGTGTCGGACAAACGGCCGCTCGACGGGCTCGATCAGGCAGCAGCCCCGGCCCGAACGCAATAGCGACGAGTTTCCCGGCTGTATCAGCGCGTGCCCCGGACACCGAGACGGTGTCCGGGCCGAAGGTTGATACAGCGCGCCGCCCAACGCCCTCGGGATCTCCGCAGAAAACCTGCAGTCTGCCGGACTGCTTCCCGGCGCGAGGCGAGCCCGCGGCGTGGCACGCAGGTTGCGAAGGGGAGCATCACCCGCCCGCAACCGGCCGGGCCCAAAGGAGATTCGAGCTCATGCAGACAGTCGCAACCAGCCACGTCGAGACGCGCCCCTCACGGACCGCCGCACGCCGATTGCGTGCTCTGACCGGTCTACGTTGCCTCGCGACACTCGCCGCGATGCCGGCGCTCTTCGCGTGCGCGGTCGCCCCCGGCGACGCCGACGACGAAGCGGCGAGCGAGCTCGAGCTCGGCGTGCGGATCGTGGACCCTGGTCCCTCGGAGGTCCTCAGGCCCTTTCCGCCGCCCGACTTCGACTGGCCGCGCCCCCCGCGTCTCGATCCCGAGGAGCTTCTGGACATCACCGCGGGCGGCTATCACACCTGTGTCCGCAAGCGGAACGGCAACGTCTACTGCTGGGGCCTCGACGATGCAGGTCAAGCCGGCATGCTTCCCACGGCCACCTGTGTCTCCGCGCCCAACGCGTGCGTGGATCGGCCCCGCCGCGTCGGCGGCAGCACGTTCACGGCAACGCAGATCGACGCCGGTTTCGACCACACTTGCACGCTCGACTCGACCGGCAAGGCCTATTGCTGGGGCCGCTCGGGCTACGGCCAGCTCGGCGCCGGCATCTACGGCTCTCTCGCTTCGCCCATCGCCGTCAGCGGCAACCTCACGTTCACGTCCATCTCGGCGGGCGTGTACTCGTCCTGCGGAACGACGGCCGGGAATCTGTACTGCTGGGGCATGAGCGTCCCGGGCACGAGCTCCTACCTGGGCGCCGCCTCGACTCCGGCGGTCAGCTACTCCCCCACGGGACTTGCGCCCGTCGGCGTGAGCGTCGGCTACCTGCACGTGTGCGCGCAGTGGGTCTCCGGATCCTTCCGCGAGACCAACTGCTGGGGCGGCAATTCCTTCGGGCAATCGGGCTCGACGCCGTCCTCCTTCGCCACGCTCGGCATGGGTCCGTCTTCCGTCGGCACCACCGCGACGCGGGTCACCACGCAGAACAACTTCACCTGCGTCGATCAACCCGCTCCGAACACGAGCGTGCAGTGCTTCGGTGAGAACGGCTGGGGACAGCTCGGCAACGGAACGTTCACGAACGCCTCGAGCGCGCAGACGGTCGGCGGCAACCTCGCCCTCCACGGCGTGAGCACCGGCTTGAATCACGCTTGCGCGCTCGACGCGAACGGCGCCGCCTACTGCTGGGGCAACGGCTACTGGGGACAGCTCGGCCACGGAGCGTCCGCGGTATCGGCGACGCCGGTTCCGGTGAGCGGCGGCATCGCGTTCAAGGCGATCGCCGCAGGGTATTTTCACACCTGCGGGCTCAGCACGGCGAACAAGATCCACTGCTGGGGTAGCAACTACACGGGACAGCTCGGAACCCAGTACAAATCGCCCAACCAGACCGTCAGCCCGCCGTACACGAACGGCTGGGTCTCGACGCCGGTCCAGGCGCTCGACCCCACCTGACGGACGCCGGGGCGAGGCGGCAAAGCCGCGCTCACCGCGGTTGACGGCCCGAGGTCGAGTTGTTTGAGCTCGACTTCGGGCCGCGGCGTTTTCGGCATCGACTACACTCGCGGCCGTTCATGTCGCCGACGAGCGCCCCACCCACCGAGAGCACGAGCCGGCGGTCGCGCGTGGCGCTCCTGATTTACGCGGCGGTCACCCTGGTGGTCTTCGTCTTCACGCCGTCGAAGGTTTGGTCGGAGCCCACGATCTACAACCACTTTGCCCTGCTCGCGGAGAGCTGGCTCGAAGGCAGGCTCGATCTGCTCGCGCCGCCGCCGCACCAGAACGACTTCGCAGCCTACGCCGGCAAGCACTACGTCGTGTTCCCGCCGTTCCCCGCGCTCCTGCTGCTGCCGTTCGTCGCGGCGAAGGGCAGCGCGAGCGCCGTGCCGGACGCCGGCTTCTTCGCGTTGCTGGCCGGCGTAGGCCCCGCCGTGCTGTTTCTGGCGCTCGAGAAGCTGCGGCGTCTCGGACACAGTCTGCGGAGCGAACGCGAGAACATCGCGCTCGCGCTGCTCTTCGCGTTCGGGAGCGTCTACTTCTTCTGCTCCGTCATGGGAACCGTTTGGTTCGCAGCGCACATCGTGGGCGTTGCGCTCGCGGCGTTCTACCTGCTCTTCGCGCTCGGCGCGGAGCGGCCGTTCGCGTCAGGCGTGGTCTTGGGCTTGGCCTTCGCGACGCGCGCGCCGATCGCCTACGCGGCGCCGTTGTTCCTTCTGGAAGCGATTCGCGCCTCTGCGCCCCCGGACGCGCCCTCGCCTCTCCGCGAACCCGCGCGTTACCTGCGTTCACTCGACGCCCCTCTGCTCGCGCGCCGCGTGGCGTGGTTCGCTCTACCCTTCGCCGCCATCGCGGGCGTGCTGTTCGTTCACAACGCCGTGCGCTTCGGCGCGCCGTTCGAGTTCGGCTATCGCTATCTCACGGTCCCGTGGCGGTACCGCATCGAAAAGTGGGGACTCTTCAGCTACCACTACTTCCCGCGAAACCTCGCCGTCTGGTTCGCGTCGCTCCCGTGGTTTCCCAAGGAAGGGCCCGCACCCTTCCTCGTCAACTACCACGGCCTGGCGCTCTGGTTCACCACGCCCCTCTATCTCACCCTGCTCTGGCCGAAGCGGCGGCCGCACGTGCTGCTCGCGCTTTGGGTCGCAGCCGTGGCCGCCGCGCTTCCCTCGCTCTTCTATCAAAACACCGGCTGGGTTCAGTTCGGCCAGCGCTTCTCGAACGACTACGCCGTATTTCTCTTCGCCCTGATCGCGGTGAGCGGCTGGTCCTTTCGCGGGCCGCTGCTCCTGCTCGCGGTGTGGTCGGTGCTCGTGAACGCCTTCGGCGCCGCGACCTTCCCGCGCCCCGAATACAACCACTTCTACTACCTCGATCCCTCGCAGCGCATCCTGTTCGAGCCGGACTGATGCGCGCCTTCACTTGCGTGAGCGGCCGTCAGCGGCTGCGCGGCTCGGTGACGTGCACCGGTGAGCTCGGGGTGACGCCGCCCGTCTTCGCCCGCTCGATGCTTTCGAGGATCAGACGGCGTGCTTCGCCGGCGTCGCCCCAGCCGAGCACCTTCACCCATTTTCTCGGCTCGAGATCCTTGTAGTGTTCGAAGAAGTGCTCGATCTGCTCGATGGTGATGGCGGGAAGGTCTTTGTAGTCCTGGACCTGATCGTAGCGGCGGGTGAGGCGTGAGACGGGGACGGCGATGATTTTCTCGTCCACGCCGGCTTCGTCCTGCATGAAGAAGGCGCCGACCGGGCGCACCGCCACGACCGCTCCGGGCACGATGCCGCGTTGATTCGCGACGAGCACGTCGATGGGATCGCCGTCGCCGGACAGCGTGTGCGGGATGAATCCGTAGTTTCCGGGATACCGCATCGACGTGTAGAGGAAGCGATCGACGACGAGCGTGCCGGCGTTGTAGTCGAGCTCGTATTTGATGGGCTCGCCTCCGACCGGCACCTCGATGATCACGTTCACTTCGTGGGGCGGGTCGAAACCCGTCGAAATCTTGTCGATGCGCATGTCGTCCGGCGCTCCCGTACTCGCTCGCGCCGAGTATCTCAAGGGTTTCCCGCGCGTGACGAGTACCCTTGCACGAAACGCGTAAGATCTGCGCGTGCTCGCCGCCGTGCGTCGTTCTCCCAAGACCTCGTTTTCCCTCTGGGCCCCACTCTCCGCCGCGCTCGTGTTCGACGCGGGCTGCGCTCCTCACGACGGGCGGCGTCCGCCGGCTTCGGCAGGGGAGGTAAGAACCTGGCCGTAGCCGAAGGTGGTGGTGGGCAGCGCCCCGTTGCGAGCCCCTGTCCGAATTTGTGATCCCGACCGCACGATCGCCGGATCCCGCTCGTAATGGCGTTCGCAAAGAAGTCCCTGTCCCTCGCGGTTCTGGTTTCCGTCGGCGTCTTCGCTGCCTGCGCGGACGGCGGCAATGACGACGGACTACCGCCGGCACCGCCTCCTGGCACGAACCAGGCTGCGCAAGGCGTGGCGCTTCCCGCGCTGAAGCCGGGCGGACAGCTGGCAACGCCGCTTGCCGCGCGCGGCAATGCTGCGGCTAGAACGACCCTCGCTCCCGTCGAGCAGGAGGTCGTCGTACAGCTCCGTTCACAGCCGGGCAGGCGCATCGACGGCCAGCGCTTGCTGTCCGCGAGACTCGACCGAGCGGCGCGGCAGATTCGGACACCGCGTAAGCCGGCGAACCTCGCGGGCGTCGCGCGGCCGGAGCTCTTCACGGTCGAGGTCGACAAGGCGAGCGGACGCACGGTCGACGACGTCATCCGTGAACTGAAGCAGATGCCCGAGGTCGAGTTCGCGGAGCCGAACTACCGGTACGAGACCTCGCTGACGCCGAACGATCCACTCTACGGCTCCCAGCTGCAGTTCGAGCCGATCCGCGCGCCGCAGGCGTGGGACGTGACGACCGGATCGAGCTCGGTAGTCGTGGCGGTGATCGACACGGGGGTCGAGCTCACGCACCCGGACCTTGCCGCGAATATCTGGCGCAATCCCGGTGAAATCGCCGGGGACGGCCTCGATAACGATCAGAACGGCTTCGTGGACGACGTGACGGGCTACGATTTCGTGTCCGCCACCACCGACGTCGCGTCCGGCGAGGATCCGGGGCCACCCGACAACGACCCCGCGGACTTTCAGGGCCACGGCACCCACGTGGCCGGCATCGTGGGCGCCGTCGGCAACGACGGCAACGGCGTCACGGGAGTGGCGTGGACGGTCAAGTTGATGCCGCTGCGCGCGGGTTATCTCCACTCGTCGGGAGTGGGCACGCTCCTGCTCTCCGACATCGCCAACGCCCTTCACTACGCCGCGGACAAGGGCGCACACGTCGTGAACATGAGCTTCGGCGGCTCCCAACCGTCGCAGATCCTGGCCGACGCCCTCCGCTACGCCGCGGATCGCGGGGTGCTGCTGATCGCGGCGGCGGGCAATACGGGAACGAGCGTGCCCCAATTTCCGGCCTCCTACGATCGCGTGCTGTCCGTAGCCGCCACGGAAGGCAACGCGCTCGCGCTGTTCTCCTCGTTCGGCATGTGGGTCGACATCGCCGCGCCCGGCGTCAACGTACTCAGCACGTACCTCGGCGGGAGCACCGCGTTTCTGAGCGGAACGAGCATGGCGAGCCCCGTCGTCGCCGGCACTGCCGCCCTCGTGCGCGCGAGTCATCCGACCTGGACGGCCCAGCAGATCGCGGAGAAGCTGACCAGCACCGCGAGCGCCACCGCTTCCGGCTGGAAAAGGCCGTTCGGAGCGGGACTCACCGACGCTGGCGCTGCCGTCACGGCGCCGGCCGCGCTCGCCACTTTCGACACGGTCGGCGTTCAGTTCGAGGAGCTCAGCGGCGACGGCGACGGAAACCCCGAGGCGGGCGAGACCGGCCGGCTGTACGCCACGATCAAGAACTACGGGCCTGCCGGCAGCGCGATCGTTTCGCTCCAGACGACGGAACCCGGCGTGACCGTCAGCGGCAGCCCGGCGACGTTGCAGGCGTTCGGGCCCACGCGGCTCGCGACGGCAAGCTTCGGGTTCACGCTGCCCTCGAACCTGCCGGTGAATCGAAGCGTGACGTTCAACGTCACGGTCACGTCGGGATCCCGGAGCTTCACGGACGCCGTAGCGCTCGATCCCGTGCGCTGGGCGCCGCCGCGCATCCTGGCCGAGCGGTTCTCGTGGAACCAGATCATCACGGGCCTGCCGAACGGCTCCGTCGCCGTCGTCGCGGAGCTCGAGGGCGTCGGTGGGACCTTCACCACGATCGGCGGCATCGTGAAGTCGCCGACCGGCCAGTGGCCGGCGCTGACCCAGCTGAGCGGTCCGACCGACGCGGTGCGTCCCAACGTGCGCGTCGCACCCGACGGCGGCCTCGACGTGACATTCGAGCGGTCCGTCGGACAGTTCAACTATCAGATCTTCTACCGTCGCTACACGGCGAGCAGCGCGAGCTGGGGGCCGGAAGAACAGGTGACGACCAACGCCACCCTCCACCTCGAGTCGTTCGATCACGTGCGCACCAACCACGCCGTGGCCCGCGACTCGACGGGCCGGCTTCACGTCGCCTGGATCGACAGCGCCGGACTCCCGCGGACGCTCCGCTACACGACCCGCAGCTCGAGCTCGGCCTGGAGCGCCCCGGTCACCCTCACTACATTTCCGGAGACCGACTTGCTCGAGGCGAAGCTCGAGATGTTCGTTCTCCCCGACGGC
>DASXWF010000618.1:0-5312 GCA_036503835.1 Polyangiaceae bacterium
CGATGTAGCCCATCAGCAGCACGGCGGGTATCAACGTCAGCGGCACGCCGACCGCGGCAACCGCGTCGCGTGAAAGCCCGAGCTCCAGCGCCACGGGGATGCCGGCCGCGCCGAGCAGCGTGAGCCCGCCGGCAATCGGTAGCACCAGCTTGAGCCGTGGGATCGCTCGGTCGCTCTGTTCGGCCCACTCTTGCCAGGTCGCAGCCCGCTGGTAGGCGGCGTCCGCGTGCGCGATCTCCCGTCCGACGTTCCCGGCGTAACGCTGGAGCTCGGCGAGAAACTCCGCTGAAACCGGCTGATCGAGGGCGCAGTACGGGCAGCGCGCGTTGCCTGGATACGGCAAGAAGCCGAAGACCCCGCCGCAGCGCGCGCAACGTATTGAAACGGCTTCGGGTGCGGTCACGGTTCAGCGCCGTCCCCACACCTTCGCGAGTTTCTCGACGCTGACGATGAGGTAGCCGCGGTGACGGAAGACCACGGCTTCGGGCGGAACGTCGCCGAACAGCAGATCTTCGTGGGACGTGTTGCCGAGGAGGTCGCGCGTGTAGCTCGTGAGCGGCTCGAAGCTCCGCGAACGCGCGACGAAGTCCTCGTTGTAGCGGCCCTTGTTGATGATGAAGTGGCTGACCTTGTACTTCTTCGCGTAGTCGAAGACGACGCGCTTGTCCGTGGCGTAGATGGCCCGGAACGTCTCTTCGGTCCGCGCTTTCTGGCGCGCCCAGGAGCGGGTGAGCCAGGGTTGCATGGTCTCGAAGCCGCCGGTGTTCGCCCGCTCTCCGAAGAGCGGCATGCTGTCGCAGTCGCTCAAATGGCACGCGAAGCGCGACTGGATGGGCGTCGTTTTCGCCCAGTTCCAGAGCGCGGCGTCGCGACGGTAGTCGATGTCGTAGCTCATCGGCGGATCGCCGACGCCGTTGCCGAGCGTGAACCACATCAAGAGGATCACGCCGGCTGCCGAAAAGTTGCGGAGCGGCCGGCGCAGCCGCGGCGCCAGCCGGTGCGCCACGAGACCCAGCCCGCCCGCGAGCAGGCCGAGCGCGAAGACGCGCATGCCGATCGAGTAGTAGCGCTCCGGCGAGTAGAGCTTGAACGCGTAGGCGCGCGACATCGCGTACAGAAACAGGCTGCCCGCGAGAAACGCCGCCGTCGGAAGCGGCACCGGCGAGAGGCCGAGCAACGGCAAGGCGATCAACAAGGCCGCGAGCGCAATCGCGACCTCGGTGGAGTGCTCCTCGACGAGCGTCGCCAGCTGCGACGAAGGCGAGGGGCCGCGCCGCGTGTACGTCTGTAGAAATGCCTTACCGAACTCCTCGCCGGCGTTCGGGAACGGCAGCACGCGCAGGCGCCCGGCGCGGCCGAATGCCGGCTCCTTCTCCGCCTGTTCCAGCGTGTGGATCGGGCCGCCGTCCGACATACCGACGAGCACGGCCGGCGCGAGCAGCGCGGCACAGGCCACGACCAGGTAGGCGTAGTGCCGTACGCGCCGAAAGAGTGTGCGGACCCCGACGCGGCCGAGACCGCGCAGCGCGTAGATGCCTTCGGCGCCGAGCACCATCGCGAGGGCGGTCGGATAGGTGAGCGCGGAGAGGAGCGCGGCCGCGCGCCGCACCCAGGGCCGCGCCGCGAAGGCACCCGCCAGCCAGAGCCCGGTGAGCGGGAACCCGAAGCTCCGCGGCAGGCCGCCGACGATGCGATCCTGCACGTTGCTGTCGTGGAAGAAGACGAAGATGAACAGGAGTCCCGCGCCCAGCCCGGCGCGGCGGCTGGTCATCATCGCGACGCCGCCGGCCACGACGATGCCGAAGAGCAGCGCAGCGACGATCTTGGTGGCCGCGAGCAACCCCACGAACGGCACGGTGAAGCGGAAGAGCAACCGATACGCGTACGGCTGATACTCCAGCATCTCGTTCGCGATCGGATCGTCGGCGAGCGGATGGCCGGCGGCGTAGCGGTGGAAAGGGAAGATCGCCGTGCGCGCGTCGTCCGGCTGGAGCCTGCCGTCCCACAAGATGTCGTAGTTGCCCTGGTACCAGACGCGGAACCACTGGAGCGCGACCGCCCAGACCACGAGCACACTGACGAGGTGCACCCAGTCCGCCGGCTTCATGGCGCGCACGCGCTCGGGAAGGCGCCCGAGCTCCGCCGGCCAGCGCCGAACCTCGTCGGGGACGCGGCGCAGCCTGTCCGGCACGCGACGCAGCTCGGCCGCCATCCGGTCCAGACCGAGCTTCGTCAGCATGAATCGGAAGGACTCGTAGTAGCAGGCCTCCCGGGTCGCAAGCGCGAATTCCCGGAGCGGGCAGTTGCCGGCCGCGACGCCCGAACCGGAAGCGCCCGGCGCCCGAAAAGTCGGCCGGACCTCGGCGGCGCGCCGCCGGCGCTCAGTCCGTGAGACGCGACAAATCCGAGCTTTCGAGCAGCAGCTCGGCCGCTGCTTCGAGGCCGGCTGCGTCGTCCGCATCGAAGCGATCCTCGAGCGGGCTGTCGAGATCGAGCACTCCGAGGAGGCGCCCGGCGCGCAGCAGCGGCACGACGATTTCCGAGCGCGACGCGGCATCGCATGCGATGTGGCCCGGGAAGGCGTGGACATCGGGCACGACGACGGTCTTCCGCTCGCGCGCAGCGGTGCCGCAGACGCCGCGGCCGAGCGCGATGCGCACGCACGCGACCTTGCCTTGAAACGGACCGAGGACCAGCTCGGAGCCGCGCAAAAAGTAGAATCCGAACCAATTGAGATCGGACAGCGCGCCGAAGAAGAGCGCGGCCATGTTGGAGGCGTTGGCGAGACCGTCGGACTCGCCCGCAAAGAGCGCAGCCAGCTCCTCGTTGAGCTCGCGATAGCGCTCGCGCTTGGAGCCGGCGGTCGAAGGCTTCGCGACGAACATGGTTCGGGCTAGGGTACCCCATGATCCTTTGGATGGTCGGAGGCGCGGTCGTGCTGCTGGTCCTGGTCGCCGGAGGCTGGTTTTTGCTCGCCCGCTCATCGCGCCGGGACAAAGAGCTCGCGTCCGGGCCTCGCCGATTTCACTGGGCCATGATCGCGGCCTATCGCGGCGACGCCGACCCGACGCAACTTTCACGCGAAGAAGCGGGTGGAATCCTGAAGGACGGTTGGTCCCAGCAGGATCCCGATCAGCTGCGCAGGCTGCTCTCGAAGTACCGCTCGGGCGAGATCAACGCCGCGTTCGACGCGGTCCGCGTCGCGTGGTTGGCCGAGCTCGCCGTCGCCGCCGGCTGGTTTTCGATCGACGAAGCCATGCAGTGGAGCGAGCCGGAATGGCGGCGCGTCCGCGGCGCTCATCGCACCTGGGCCGAGTACGAGAGCGCGCTCCTCGAGGGACGCGCGCGCTGGTGGGCCGAGATCGCTCGCAAACCGATGCCCGAGTCCGAGCGTGCCCGCTCCGTCGAGATCCGCGCCGAAGCGAAGCAGGTTTTCGACTCCGTCGCCTTCTCCGACAGCGGACAGGTGATCGTCGGCTGAGGCTCACCCGAGGGCTCGGTCGCCCGCGGCGCCCGCTCACTCCTGCTTGTCGAGGTAGTGGGTGACCTTCGGGATGATCTCGGAATGGCTCGCCAGGCGGAGCACGGTCGTGTCCACGGGATCGAGCTCCAGAGTGAACGGGTAGTCCGTCAGCTGACTTCTGGAGCCGAGGTTCGTGAAGCAGCCGTCGGCGTTGCAGTGGCAGACCTTGTCGTACGGCATCAGGCAGAGCTCGAGGCGACCGCAATGCACGCGCTGCTCCTCGTCGAAGTCCTGATTGCCCGCGAAGCAGCCGCTCGGCTCGCCGTCGCAGGTCGCAAAGGAGTAGAGCCCTTCGTCGTACATGCACGCGTAGCAGGCCTTCGCGTAGGGCGACGCGATCGGAGTCTGGACCGCGCACCATTCCTCCCAGGCTTCCATGACCAGGAGGTGGAACGACATCTCGCTGCCCCGTCCGGTGTCGGCGAGGATCGAGTAGGCGAAACCGGGCCGGGGTCTCAGGTGCGACAAGCCGAGAACCCCTTCCGCGTCGTCCTCGTCCGTCCCGGTGAGGAAGGTCTCGTCGCCCTCCTCGAATTCGGGGAACTCGCTCGCCTCGCCGAAGCGGACGGTGCCCTTGCCCAGCGCGTCGAGCACGACTTCGACTCGGGACGTCCCGCTGCCGCTCACCCAGGTTCCCGCGAGGGGCGCGACGTCGAGCTCAGGAGCAACCAGGGCGGCGTCGTGCTCTTGCTTCAGTGTTTCTCCGATGGTGTCGCAGTCCTCGGGGTCCGGCGGATCGCTGCCCTGGTTGGTGTCGAGCGTGTTGACGCACGCGGGTTGTCCGCCGGCGCCGATCGGGTCGGTGCCACCCGTCGAGTTGCTGCCACCCGTCGAGTTGCCGCCACCGGTCGAGCCCATACCGCCCGTGGCTGGTTCGCCGCCGCTTTCCATGCCGGTCGTTCCCGCGGTCATGGAGGGCTGGCCCGCGTTCGAGGACGTGCCGCCCTTCCCTGCGCTGCTGGAAGCTCCGCCCTTGCCGGTGCCCTTACCGCCCCCAGAAGTCGCGCCACCGGAGGACATGGCCGTTCCGCCGGTGTGCAGCGTGCCACCGCTCGAGGGAACGTCGCTCTCTCCGCCGGATCCGGGCGAGCCGCCCTCCTCCGAATCGGTGCCGGTGCCCAGCGTGGATACGCTGGTGCAGGCAAGGAGCGAGGAGCAGGTCAGCGCGAACAGAAGCGGGCGTTTGGTCATGGATTCCCTCGGGTCGCGGTTAATCCGGCGGGGCGAGCAACGAGATCAGAAAAGATCGCCGGGCAGCGTCACCGCTCGAGGACCTCCCGGGCTCGTGCGGCCTGTGGCCCGGTAATGCCGCGCGTGACGACGCGGGCCGCGAGAGCACGCGCTCGAGCCGAGTCTCCTGAGCGGTTGAACGATTCCATTCTCAAGAAAAGAACTTCGGTCAGGAGCTGCTGCTTCGGAAAGCGCTCTTCGTATGGCGCGAGCGTCCGCAGCGCTTCCTGGAACGCACCACGCTGAAGCGCCGCTCGGCCCCGTTCGACGAGCTCGACCTCGGCAGCGAGGAGGGCGTTGTCCGTGCCCGAAACCACGTCGGAGCTTCCCGAAGCCGCAACGTGCGGCACGACGCGTTGCGCGTCTCGCGCTGCGTGCGGCTGTGGCTCCAAGGCGTGCACGGCCACGGGCGTCCCGCGATTGCCCACGCTTTCGGGCTGGGCTCGAGGCGCAGGAGGCGCATCGGTCGCGAGCACGCGGAGCGGCGCGGCCGGTTGGGCGGCTGGCGCCGAAACCAGCGTGTGCACCACGGGCGACGCGATGACGCCGGCCAGCGCGC
>DASXWF010000619.1:0-2134 GCA_036503835.1 Polyangiaceae bacterium
CCCGCCCCCCGGGGAAACGACCGTCGCCGTTCCGGACTCAGTGATCCGCCGACGGATGGAAGCCGGCGAACGACAGGCGCACGCAGGCGCCGCCCTCCGGGCGGTTTTCATGAGAAAAGGAGCCGCCGCTGTCCTGCATCAGTCGCGCGACCAAGAAGAGGCCGATGCCGGTGCCGTTGGGCTTCGTCGTCGAGCAGCCGCGCCGCTCCCCGAGCTGGTCCGCGGCGAACCCGGGACCGTCGTCCGCGACGCTCACCTCGAGCTCGGCGCCGCGCGGCGCGAAGCGTACCTCGACGTTCGTGGCGCCGCGCGCTCCGTCGCCCTCGCAGGCGTTGACCAGGAGGTTCAGGAGGATGCGCTCGAACGCCGCTTCGCCTCCGACGATGGCGACCTGCCCCTCGCCCACGCTCCCGCGGAGGTCGAATGCGACGCCGGGGTAGCGCCTGCCGACGAGACGCGAGACTCGCTCCGCTGCCTGCGGAAGCTCCGCGCAGCGCAGCCCCGCGACGGCCGCAAGCGCGGCGAACGAGCGCTCGCGCGAGCGTGCCGCGAGCCGTCCGAGCTCCGAGAGCTCGTCGGAGAGTCCGCGCAAGAGCTCGCGCGGCTCGCCGTCGAGGTTCGGCTCCACGAGCCGCACCAGCCGATCGGCGTTGAGCTTCGCCGCGGAGAGCAGGCTCCGCATGCCGTGGCCCTCTTGCATCAGCGCATCCAGGGTACGCCGCACCTGCTCGGAACGCACGCTCTCGAGCGCGCTGTTCAGGACCAACCGTCGGGTCCAGGCGACCATCGCGAGCGTCAGCGCCGTCGCACCCACGCCCGCGAGCAGCACGAGACTGAAGGCGTTGAAGTTGGGCTCGCGACCTTGGAGCCCGATGCGGTAGTCGAGCGCGAACAGGAGCCCGCAGGAGCCCATGTGCAAGACCCCCGAAAGCAGCGTCGCCGGCGGTGAGAAACGAAATGCGGAAGAGACGATGATCAGGTAGACCAGGCCGATGTCCGGGATCGAGACGATTCCGGGGTACGAGGGCCACGGCCAGAGCACGTTGGTGAGCAGCGAGCTCGAGCAGAGCACCCAGTCGAGCAGCACGGAGATCAAGAGCGTCGCAGGGCGCAGCGGCCCGCGGCGGCTCTTCGCGACGACGAAGGCCGAAAACACCACGGCCGCGCCGGGCGCGAGCAAGCCCAGCATCCAGCCTTGAGCTATGCCCTCCGGCCTCGTCACGATCAAGTAGCGAACCAACACGACCGCGCAAAACAGCATCCGCACGACCGAGAGCGTGCGCTCACCGAGCGTCGCGGCCCTCACCAAAATCTGGTCGCTCGTTCGAAGCGCGGACTCCGAACCTCTCGGGACAGCCATCCTTTCGATGACCATAAGACGAGGCCCGACCCGGAGGTGCAAGGCGCTCCGGGTTCCCGCGCCCGGCTCTTCGACCGATACGAACGATCGAGCCCTGAGACCGAGCGGCCGATCGTTCGCGACCGTCCCGTCGCGAGCGCAACGGCCGCGGAAGTAGGTGGTCCCGGACGCCGGCACCTTCGGCGACGGTCGTCGCACTCGGGTCGCTCTCGATTGGTAGACATTGTCGAGGGCTTGCGCGCTGGACTCGCGGCTCCCGCCTTTCGAAGCTCGAGGCAGTGCGGCTTGGCACGAGCTCCGCTTGGATGGTCCGCGCTGGAAAACGTCTCATGTGACGCGCACAGGGGACACTGCCCGCGAGACGCCGGGCGCGTACGACAAACCCTCGAATCCTCGCCCGGAACCGGCGATCCAGCCTCGGGCACGGCGCTTGCGAACAGGCCGGGACCAGCGAGTCGTCTCGACTCGGAAAGGGCTAGAACGAATGCGAATCACGTCCACATCGAGGTCAAGCGTCGTCCTTCGGGTTCTGTCTCTGCTGTTGCCCGTGGCCCTGACAGCGGGTTGCGCGGTGCAGGCCGAGCTCGAGGAGGACGAGCTCGAGGTCAGCCAGAGCGAAAGCGCCGTCACGGGCGAGGTCCGTCAAAATCCGAGCGTCACCCCAGTGGGACCGATCTTCGTGGATCCGCCGCTGATTCCGCGCTGCGGCCTGCGCATTCGCCCGCTCCTGCCGATCGCGTTTCGCTTCGACGGCGGGAACAATCAGGGCTTCCA
>DASXWF010000620.1:0-13730 GCA_036503835.1 Polyangiaceae bacterium
GACCAGCGGCTGCGCCTCCGCGGCCCTTCGTGAAGGTCTGGCCGCGGCGATCGTGCTGCCGGACGTCGAGCAGCGCGACGCGGCGCTGGCGTGCCTGGAGGGCGTGGCCGGTGCACGGCCCGGCATGATGCGGGCGCTGCGCGCCGAGCTCGCGCCCGAGGCCTGCGGCGACGCGCTCGTGACGCCGCTTCTCGAGGCCCCGCCGGCGGGGATGGCGCGCGAGATCGAGAGCGCGATGCTCGGTTCGGTCGTCGCGGCGCGGCTCGCGCGCCTGCTCTCGGATCCGCCGCGGCCGGAGCCGCCCGTCACGAAGGATCGCTTCCGTGAGTTCTTCCGCGACACGTTGACGCCCTGGGTGCTCTCGCAAGCGGCGGCGATCGAGAAGCTGTCGCTCGAAGGGTCGCGGCTCTCGGGTTACGGGCGCGGGGTGGCGGCGATCGCCGCCGGCAGCGCGGATCTGCGCTTCGTGGAGATGGTGCGCGAAGTGCCGCTCCCCGACGAGATGAAGGCCGACAAGGACGTGCGCGACGCGTACTACGGCGCCCTCGACGAAGCGCTCGAGCCCCGCAAGCTGCGTGGGCGGGACGCCGCGCTCGTCGGCTTGCGCGCGTTCGCGGAGCTCGGCGCGCTGCACGACCCGCGCATCGCGCGTGCCCGGCAGCTGCTGTCGAAGCTCTGGAGCGGGAGTCGCGTGGACGCGCTCGATCGGCTGGTGCTGCCCGACCCTCCTCGGTTCGACACCTGGCGCCCCGTGCTCGTGCTCGCGGCACGTCTGCCGACCTTCTACGTATCCCCCTTTCTCGAAGGGGAAGCGGCCGACGACCAGAAGCTCGTGCGAGCCTTGCTCGAGCGCGGCGTTCCGACGTGGTTTCGCGCTCGCCTCGAAAACTTCAAGGCCGAGCCGGTGCGCCTGCTGTGCGCGCGCGCGTTCGTGGAATCCGGCCGCACCTACTTTCGCAGCGGCGACTTCAAGAAGGCGCGCGCGCTGCTCGGTGCGGGCGGCGGGGAAGAGGCGCGTTTTCTCGCCGCCGTCGCCAAGCCGCTCGAGAAGGGGCCGCAGGACTCGGCCGAGCTTCTCTACAAGGGCCCATTTCCGCCGTCGACCGACGACGTGAGCGAGCTCGACGCGATCGCCGAGCGCGGAGGCCGCTACGCCGGCGCCGCGGCCTTCGACGCCGCCTACCTGCTGCAACTCGCGCCGCCGGCGGACGATCCGGCGTTCTGGGACAAGCTGGCCGTGCGCTTCGCCGGCGCGGCGCAGCTCCTGAAACGAGCGGGAACCGCGAAGGAAGCGGCCGATCGAGTCGATGGGGCGAACGAGTACGCCCGCGCCGCGCGCGAGACTGCGGCAAGCTTGCGCGGCAAGAAGTAGTCTTGCCGGAGTGATTCTCACCGAGCTCGAGCGCGGGCGCCGCGTGCGGCGCGTGCTTTGGGTCACGCTCGTTTTGAACCTGACGGTGGCGTGCGCGAAGATCGCGTACGGCTACGCGGTGCACGCGCTCTCGATACGAGCGGACGGGTTTCATTCGCTCACCGATTCGACGAACAATCTGGTGGGCCTGCTCGGCGTGTTCCTGGCGAGCCGGCCGGCGGACGCGGGCCATCCGTACGGTCACCAGAAGTTCGAGGTGATCGCGGCCGGCGTGGTCGGAGTGTCGCTGCTCGGCATGGCGTTCGACGTCGCGCGCGGCGCCCTCTCACGCTTCGGCGGTGGGGTCGTGGAGCTGCCGGCGATCGACGACCGCGCTTTCGTCGTGCTGCTCGGCACGCTCGCGGTGAACGTGGCCGTCGCGTACTGGGAAGGGCGGCGCGGACGCGAGCTCGGCAGTCCGATGTTGACGAGCGACGCCGCGCACACGCGCTCCGACGTGCTCGTGACGCTGGGCGTGCTCTTGACGGTCGTGCTCGTCGGCCGCGGCTACGCGTGGGCGGACGTCGCGGCGGCGATCGCGGTCGCCGGCTTCATCGCCTGGGCGGGCATCACGGTCCTGCGCGAGAACCTCGGCTACCTCGCCGACACGGCGCTACTCGAGCCGGAACGCGTCGTGCAGATCGCGTGCACGGTTCCGGGCGTCGCGAGCGCGCACAAGGTCCGCACGCGCGGTACGCCCGGCGGGATCTACGTCGACCTTCACATCCAGGTCGCCCCCCACCTCACGGTCGTGGACGCGCACCGCGTGACTCACTGGGTCATCGACGCCATCAAGTCCGGGTTCGAAGGCGTCCGCGACGTGCTCGTGCACACCGAGCCAGCGCGCCCGGACCAGCCGTACAAGCCGCTGCCCGGGGCGGGCAGCGACTCCGGCGCCGGCTGAACGGCCGCCACCGCCCGCGGCGGTACGAGGTCCGTCCGCAAGAATGCGACGAACGGCCCGCGCACGTCGACGATCGCGTAGCGCGCGTCCAGAAATTCACGGAAGGCCAGCCAGCCGTCGAGCGGATCGCTCCCCATGTCTTTGAAGTAGCTCGACCACACGAACAGGCCCGGCGGGTGGCGCCGCACCTCGTCCAGAAAGCGCCCGGGTTCGTCGCCGGCGCGCAGCTGCATCGGTCCGAACCCGTTGTTGCAGGTGTTCGTGTTCACGGTCGTGACGCTGGCGATCACCTTGAACACGCGGCCCGGAGCGCGCCGCTGGCAATGCTCGTACACGCTCCAGGCGTTCCAGCCCCAGGCGAGCACCGGCTCGTTGCGCGGCAGGTCGGCCGCGACTTCTTCGCAGATCTCCTGGATCATGTGATCGCGCTCGGCCATCCAGTGCACGTAGCCCCAGCGATACTCGAAGCCGGGGACGCCCGCGCCGAAGCCGAGCACCGCGGAAAGGGCGAGCGGCGCGAACGGCAAGCGCTCGGCGAGATCGAGCCCGCGCGCGACGAGTCCCGCGGGGCGCACCGCGAGCACGGCGAGGGCCGGCCAGAGCTGCGCGTTGTCGTGGGAAAAGAAGCGCAACGTGTACGAGAGCCCGACGAACGAAGCTGCCGCGAACGTCCAGGCGGCGAGCGGCAAGCGTCCGGACGGGCGCGTGCGGGGGAACAGCTCGTAGGCTCCGAGAACGGCGAGCACGAGCGGCCCGGGCATCTGCTCGGCGATGCACGGCATGCCGGCGAGCACCGCGGGCAGCCTTCCGCCGAGGCGCGAGCTCACCTGCGCCACGTATTCCTGCCCGAACGCCGAGACCGCCTGGAGCCCGTGAACCAGCGCGCCGAGCTCGCCGCGGGCCGCGTACGGCAAGCACAGGAGCACCAGGGCGCACGTCGCGCCGGCCAGGCCGGCACCCGCCGCGCGGAGCGCGGAAGCGTAGCGTCGCGCGAGCACGTCGCGCCCCACGAGCAGCGCGAAGAGCGCCAGGAGCGGCCACGCCGACGGCTTGATGGAGACCGCCAGGAACGCGAGAAAGCCGCTCGCGGCGAACAGCCACGCGCGGCGCCTGCCTTCGACGGTGGTGGCGCCCGCGCACGCGCAGGCTGCGGCCAGCGTGAACGGCGTGGCCATCCAGAACGAGTAGTTGATGTCCGCGTCCGAGGCCAACGCCGCGCACGCTGCATGGAGCACGGCGGCGCGCGGCCCCGATCGTCGCTGCCACACGCTCGCGGCGACGAGACCCGTAGCCAGCGAGAGCGCCGCTCCCCACACCACCGCCGCTCCCCAGACCGCGCGCATCCCGCCGAGCGAGAGGAGCGGCGCGAAGAGAAGGAACGCGCCCGGCGGTTTGATCTCGGCGGAGTCCAGGTACGGCAACCCTCCGCTCGCCAGGAGCCGCGCGTTGTACGCGATGCCCGCGACGTCGGGGTTGCGAAACGCCGGATCCAAAAGGCCGTGTCCCTCCCACACCGCATGACACAGGAGCGCGATGATCGCGGCTCCGAGCCACGCCGCGCGCTCGTTCGCGGGGCTCGGGCCCCGCAAAGCCGTCGAGACAGCCGTCATTGCTCCGAGGTTCTAGCGGGGGCAAGCCCCCCGCCCGACAAGACGTGTGAGTCCATGGAAGAACAGATCACGATCGGCGCGGGCCGCCACACCCCACGCGACTTACCGGCGAAACCGGCGCACGCCGTTCGATGCTCGAAAGGGACGACCAACGCACAAAACGACTCTGAAATCGGACTCTCAGAAAAACTTGACCTGGCTGTCCATGAGAACCGACGTCAAGGACTCTAGCGGGGGCGTTTCGAACGATGCGAGAAAAAACTCGCGCCGAAGGAAAGAGAGTGCCGGAGCCGAGCCCGGTATGTTACCGTGAAGGAACGGGTTTTCAGCCAAACGGGGCGGCGCCCCGGCCCGAAACGAGGCGCGGGACATGGAAGGCACGACGACGCTCGAAGCCGGGACCCTCATCGAGCACCGATACTTGGTTCGGCGCTTCATCGCGTCGGGCGGTGTGGCGCAGGTCTACGCCGCAACCCACCGCATCACCGGTCGCGAGGTGGCGCTCAAGATGCCGCGCCCCGATCGCGAGCGCGATCCCACCGTCCACGAGCGCCTGCTGCGCGAAGGACAGGCGTCCGCGCGCGCGCGGCATCCGGGTGTCGTCGAGATCGTCGACGCGGGAGAGCATTCGGGCGCGCCCTACCTCGTGTTCGAGCTCCTGGAAGGACGCACGCTCGGCGGTCTGCTCGCTGCGCGCGGGCGCTTCGGTTGGGAAGAAGTCGCCTACGCCGGGCTCAAGATCGCCGACATCGTCGGGCATTGCCACGGTCACGGCGTCGTGCACCGGGATCTCAAGCCGGACAATCTGTTCGTGCTGCCGAGCGGCACGCTGACCTTGAAGCTCTTCGACTTCGGCATCGCGCAGATCGAGGCGCCGCAGCCGGGGCAGCCGGGTCACAAACTCACGCAGCAAGGTTCGATCGTCGGCACGCCCGAGTACATGGCGCCCGAAGCCCTGCAGATGGATGCCGGGCAGGACCGGCGCGTCGACGTGTATTCGCTCGGCGTGATCCTCTTCGAGCTCTTGAGCGGTTCCGTTCCGTTCGAGGGACGCTACGCGGACGTGATCGTGCGCATGTCCACGCAGCCGCTGCCGTCGCTCGCCAAGCTGCGTCCGGAAGTCCCCGCGAACCTCATTCAGGTCATCGAGCGCTGCCTCGCGAAGGATCCGGCCGCGCGTTTCCAAACCATGGGCGAGGTCGCGCAGAGCCTCACCGGGACGCTCGGCTCGATGCAGAACGTCGCCATCCGGAGCGCGCCGGCCGGTACGGAAGGGGCGGCTCGCCCGCCGGAAAAAAATACGATGGCGGACACCCCCGTAGCGTTTCGCGCTACCTCGGGCGCGCCCGCTGCGCGGCCACCGGCGGCGACGCCCGCGGCCCCGGCGGCTGCCCCCACCGGCGTGGCGCCGGCCACCGGCAAGCGTCGCTTCGCGCGTGCCCCGTACACGACACCCGCGCAGCTCAAGCTCGCCACGGGGGAAATCCTCGCAGGTCGGGTCGAGGAAATTTCCGAGGGCGGTGTTCAGTTCATCGCTGCGCGCGGTCTCCCGGCGGGCGACCGTGGCGAATTCAGCTTCGCGGAGCCGATCACGGGCAAGGTGCTGCGCTGCTCGGCCGTCTCGCGCTGGACCAAGACGGGGCGCGCGGGGCGGCACGCCACGGGCTTCGAATTCGAGAACGCGCCCGCAGAATCCCGCGCGTCAATCAAGAAGTACGTCGAGCTCATGGGCGGAAGCTGAAAATCGTGCCGCCGATCGCGGCAGGGCTGGTATCCTGACGATCAGTGACCGTGCGCCGGACCGGCATGCGCTTCCTCCTGCTTCTGGGGGCCGGCCTGTTCGCATCGATTGCATGCTCAGTCGAAAAATACACGTTCGTCGATGACCCGCTCGCGCCGCCGGGCACGAATCACTGCGATAACCTGGTGATCGAGCCGGAGCTCGGCGAGACCGACCTCGACTGCGGCGGGCTCGACTGTCGCGGCTGCGAGCTCGGCCAGAACTGCATTGCGGCGACGGACTGCGTGCAGGGCGAATGCATCGACGGGACGTGCCAAGAGCCGGGGTGCAGCAACAGCGCCCAGGACGCCGGGGAAACGGATCTGAACTGCGGCGGCCCCTGCCCGCCCTGCCAGGTCGGCCAGCACTGCGTGCAGCACAGCGATTGTGAGAGCAGCGTCTGCACGAACAACCTCTGCACCGCGCCGAACTGCGAGGACATGACCCTGAACGGCGAGGAAACGGCGAAGGACTGCGGTGGCCCGCGCTGTGACGGCTGCGACCCGGGGGAACACTGCGAAGCGCCCACCGACTGCAAGAGCGGTCTGTGCGAGGCGACGACGCTGCTCTGCGAGGTGCGCTGCGTGGAGGGCACCGGCGAGTGCGACGGCGACTACGCGATCGAGTGCGAGACGAACCTGTTGATCGACGCCGCGCACTGCGGTTCGTGCACGAACGCGTGCGATCTCGCGCACGCGACCTCGTCGTGCGCGGGTGGAGGGTGTCAGATCGAGAGCTGCGTGGCGCCGTGGGAGCGCTGCAACACCGACGTGATGGACGGCTGCGAGACCGATCTCAGCACGGACGCCGAGAACTGCGGCGGCTGCGGCGTCGTCTGTTCGGACGACAACGGCGAGCCGTCCTGCGAGGCTTCGGAATGCCAGATCGACTGCGACGACGACTACGACGACTGCAACAAGAGCCGCGTCGACGGCTGCGAAACGTACCTCGCCCGCGACGTCAAGAACTGCGGTGAGTGCAACCAGATCTGCGAGCCCATGGAGGGGCTCGAGCCCTACTGCGACAGCGACGGGGTTTGCGGCTGGAGCGATTGCGACGACGGCTTCGGCAACTGCGACGCCGACCCGGACGGGGAGTGCAACTTCGATCTCACGAGCGACGTCGAGAACTGCGGCTACTGCGGCGGCATCTGCACGGTGCAGAACGGCACCCCGGGTTGCGAGGACGAAGCCTGCATGGTCGATTCCTGCGCGGACGGCTACGACAACTGCAACGTCGAGGACGCGGACGGCGGCTACGCCGACGGCTGTGAGACCAACCTGCTCGACGACCAGAACAACTGCGGCGAGTGCGGGCGCTCCTGCGAGGTCGAGAACGGCAGCGCCATCTGCGTCGACGGCGAATGCCGCATCCTGAGCTGCGAACCCGGCTACGACAACTGCAACACCGTGGCGGACGACGGCGGCTACGCCGACGGTTGCGAGACCAACACCGCGACCGACAAGGAAAACTGCGGCGGCTGCGGCGACATGGGCATCGACTGCGACGACGCCCTCGAGTCGCTCAACGCGACGGGCCGCTGCGTCGAGAGCGCCTGCCAGATCGCCGACTGCTTCGACGACTTCGGCGACTGCGACGAGAACACGAACAACGGCTGCGAGTCCGATCTCCGGAGCGACGAGGGCGATTGCGGCCAGTGCGATCGGGAATGCCTGCCGGCGGGCACGACCGGCTCGCCCGGCAACGAGTGCGTCTCCGGACGCTGCATGCCGACGTGCGACGCCAATCACCTGAATTGCGACATGCAGGGTCCGAACGGCTGCGAGGTCGATCGGCGCACCGACGCCGAGAACTGCGGCGCCTGCAACAACGAGTGCACCGCGGCGGGAGGGACGAACTCGTGCGTCAACGGCAGCTGCGTACCCGGCTGCGACGGGACGCACCTGAACTGCAACGGCGATCCCGACGACGGCTGCGAGACCCTGTGCAGCAACGCGGGCACGGCGAGCCGCACCTGTGCCGGTATGGCCTGCTCCGTCACCTGCGACAGCAGCCATCTGACCTGCGACAGCAACCAGGCGAACGGCTGCGAGACCACGCGCAGCGTCGAGGATTGCGGGGCCTGCGGGCAGGAATGTCTCGACACCAACGCCGAGGACGTGGCGTGCACGAACGGCGTTTGCGACCCCGACTGCGAGCCGGGCTGGGGCGCCTGCGTGAACCCGGAGCAAGGCTGCACGACCGCGCTGAACGCCGATCCCTACTGCGGCTCCTGCACCGGCGACTGCGCGGGTGACACCGGGTTCTGCGTTGCCACGGGGAGCAACTACCGCTGCCAGGGGCAGGTCTTCATGGCCAACAACACGGGCGCCTCGACGGTCGGCGCGACGCTGAGCTTCACGCACTCGCTCCAGGCGGGTGCGGGCCGCCTCATCTTGCTCGGGGTCGTGGCGGAGAGCGGAGGTGCCGGAGTCACGGGTTCCCGGCCGAGCACCGTCACCTACGGAGGCACGAACATGGTCGCCGGCCCGGAGCAGGCCGGTTCGAGCGCGACCAGCGATCCGGGCTACTGGAGCCCCGACATCTTCTTTTACTACCTGACCGAGAGCGCTCTCACCGGCAAGAGCGGCAACCAGCAGGTCTCGATCGACGCTTCGCCCGGCGCGACCGACCCGAGCGTGATGGCCGCGTACCTGGTCGAATTCACGGGAGTGCGGCAGACGAATCCAGTGACGGCGCCCACCTCGGCGCCGTTGAGCGGCGGCGTCATGCTGAACCAGCAGACGCCGCCCAACGTCTCGCACCCCATCACCGTCACCACGACCGGGCAGCGCATCCTGAGCCTCGTCGGCGCCTGCTGGTCACCCGCTCCGACCGTGACCGTCACGCCCTCCGGAACGCCCACGGTACCGTTGACGGCCGTGCCTCTCGTCAATAGCGGCACGGAACTCCGCGCCTCGGCCCTCTACATTGGTGGTATGACTCCAGGATCGCCTAGTCTACTCTTGCCGGACACCTACACGACGACCTGGACCTACTCGAATCCGCACTCGCGCACGCACCTGGCCGTCCTGATTCACCCCCTGCAGGCCCCGTGAACTCGAAGCGTTTTTCCCGCTCGCTCCCAGCCTGGCTCCTCTTTGCCACCCTCGGGTTCTCGGCTGCGCCGGCCCTGGCCCAGAGCGCCGCGGATCTCAAGCGGGCGCGCGCCCAATTCCAGCGCGGCATCGAGCTCGAGCAGGCCAGCAACTGGTCCGAAGCCATCCAGCAGTTTCGCGAGGTCGGCACCATCAAGATGACGCCGCAGGTACGCTTTCACATCGCGTACTGCGAAGAGGGCCTCGGTCGCCTGGTCACTGCGCTCGGCGGTTACGAGCTCGCGCTGGCCGAAGCCGAGCGCGTGGGCCCCGACTTCAAGTCCGAGGTCGAGACCGCGATCACGCGGCTGCGCGAACGCATTCCGAAGCTCTTGATCGAACGCGGCGCGGGGGCCGAGGCGGCGACCGTTCAGCTCGACGGCGTGGATATCGGCGCGAGCTCGGTGGGCGTCGAGATCCCGCTCGACCCCGGTCCGCACGCGGTCGCGGCGAGCGCTCCCGGCTACAAGGCCTTCACCATCACGGCGGAGCTCAAGGAACGCGAAGTGACGCGCGTCAGCCTGGAGCTCGAGGTCGAGCCGGAGCCCGACGCGGCCGCGGGGGACGAGAAGCCGGAGAAGGTGATCGTCGTCACGCAGGCCCAGTCGCCGAATCGCCTGGTTCCTTACGTGATCGGCGGCACCGGAGTGGCCTTTTTGATTGCGGGCGGCGTGCTCTTCGGGCTGCGGGAAGCCACCGCAGCCGACCTCGAAGACAAGTGCCCGGATCCGAACCGCTGCCCCAAGTCGAACGAGGACACTTACGACCGGCTGAAGTTTTACAGTTGGTCCGCTCCCGTCGCCATCGGTGTCGGCGTCGCGGGAGTGGGTACTGCCGTGGCCATGATCCTGCTCGAGAAGAAGCCGAAGCCCGCGACCACGGGTTTTCGTTTCGTTCCGGCAGCGCCCGATAGCTTCGCCGGTGCTTCGCTGAGCGGTAGCTTCTGAGTCCCTGAGTTCACGCGCGGCGATTTCCCGGGGAACCGGGGCGCGAGCAGACGCTCGCGGCGATCGCTGGTAAGCTATACCGTACGTGACTCTCTTTTCGACTGCTTGGCTGCGCGCCGCCTGGCTCGCCGGTCTGGGGCTGGCCATCGTCGCTGCTTGCGTGCCCGAGTACCGCTTCGTCCCGGATCCGGCGCCGGTCGAGCCGGTGGAAGAGGGAGGGGGACCGGTTCCACCCTCGACCCCGACTTCGTGTCTGAGCGACGAGGAGTGTGCGGAGCTGCCCGCGACGCAAGTCTGCGATACCGGCACCAAGTACTGCATGGAATGCGATCCGGCACGCGAGGCGGAGCTGGGTCGCTGCGGGGAAGGGCTCGTGTGCGACCCGAGCGGTCGTTGCGTGCTCGGCTGCGCGGACGACACGGATTGTCGCGGCCTGGTCTGTGACACCGAGCGAGGCCTTTGCATCGGCTGCGCCGATTCCGCCCAGTGCACGGCCGGCACGAGCTGCGTCGATGCCGTCTGTACGCCCGGCTGCGGCGGCAACGACGAGTGTCCTTGGGGCTGGTTCTGCTGCGACGGCGGTTGTCAGAATCCGCTCACCGACGCGGCAGCGTGCGGCGCGTGCGGCGTGGCGTGCGACGTCGGGGGTGAATGCTGGAACGGGGTGTGCGGTTCGGGACGCTGCTCCCCCGGCACGGCCGAGTGCGACGGTGACGCAGCGAACGGGTGTGAGACCACCACGACCGACGACCCCGCCAATTGCGGCGGCTGCCGCGTCACTTGCGCGTCGAATTTCTGCGCCGGCGGCGCCTGCGCGACGATGGGCTGCCAGAAGGGCTACGCGGACTGCAACCAGATGGAGTCCGACCAGTGCGAGACCAACCTCGACACGGTCGACGACTGCATCACGTGCGACAACAGCTGCAGCTCGATCAACGGCGAGCCATCCTGCACCAAAGACGGCTGCGAGATCGTGTGCGACGACGGTTTCGACGACTGCGACGACGAGGCCGACACCGGCTGCGAAACCGAAATCGCCAGCGACGAGGAGCACTGCGGCGAGTGCGGGACCGAGTGCACGAACGAAAACGGCACGACCCGCTGCGAGGACGGCGAGTGCGTTCCCCGCTGCGCCACCGGCTTCGACGACTGCGACGGCGACGCCTCGAACGGCTGCGAGACCAACCTGAACGGCTCGCTCGGCAACTGCGGCGGCTGCGGGGACGTCTGCCGCCCGCCGAACGCCGCGGGCAGCTGCGACGACGGCGTTTGCACCGCGGCCTGCGAGCCGGGCTTCGAGGACTGCGACGGCGACGTCGAGAACGGCTGTGAGGCGGACCTCGGCGCACCCGAAACCTGCGGCAGCTGCAGCAAGCGCTGCTCGGACACGGGCGGCGAGGCGGTGTGCAACGAGGACGGAACGTGCGGCATCACCTGCGCCGAGGGGCGCGCCGACTGCCTGAACGGCGTGATCGACGGCTGCGAGACCGACACGCAGATCAGCGTCAGGAACTGCGGCGGCTGCGGCAACGTGTGTCCCGACGCGGTGGGCAACCCGGAATGCACGGGCGGCGTGTGCGGGATCTCGACCTGCACCGACCCGAACCGGGAGTGCGATCCGGAGAACCCGACCCGCTGCGAGACGAACATCCTCACCAGCGAGGACCACTGCGGCGGCTGCGGCGAGCTCTGCGACCCGAACGACGCCTCGGGGGTCTGTACGAACGGCGTCTGTGCAATCGAGGGCTGCGGGAACGGGTTCGCCGACTGCGACGGGGAGCTCCTGAACGGCTGCGAGGTCACCCTCGGTCAGAAGGCGCACTGCCGGACGTGCGCCGAGGTGTGCACCAACGAGCACGGCGGCACCGCCTGCACGGAGGACGGCTGCGAGCCCGACTGCTCGACCGGCTGGGGCGACTGTGACGGCAACAAGGACAACGGCTGCGAGACGCCGCTCAACACCCTCAACAACTGCGGCGCGTGCGGCACGGCCTGCACGAAAGACCACGCCACGCCGACCTGCGATTCGGGCACCTGCCAGATCGAGGACTGTGCCAGCGGCTGGGAAAGCTGCGACAACGAAGCGCAGACCAGGAACGGCTGCGAGACACCGCTCAACACGCTGACCAATTGCGGTGGCTGCAACGTCCGCTGCGATCTGCCGCACGCGAGCGAGTCGTGCGGGACCGGCGCCTGCACGCTGATCGCCTGCGACACCAATTGGGGCGACTGCTTGCCCTCGCAGGCGGGCTGCGAGACGGATCTCACGACCACCTCGAACTGCCTCGGCTGCAACAACAGCTGCGGCAACACCAACGCCTCCGCCACCACCTGCGTGACGAGCGGAGCGAACGCCGGTTGCAACTACACCTGCCAGACCGGCTTCAAGGCGTGCGACGCCGATCGCCGCAACGGCTGCGAGACCAGCATCCGCAGCCTCACGAACTGCGGTGACTGCGGCGTCACCTGCAGCCAGCCGAACGCCACCGCCAGCTGCAGCACCGGCACCTGCACCGTCGGCACCTGCAACACGACGGGTGGAACCGCCAATCAGGGCTTCCTCGATTGCACGAGCGCGCCCGGCTGCGAGACCTCGAAGGGCACGACCAGCGCCTGCCGCACCTGCACCGAGTCGTGCACGAACGCGCACGGCGGCTCGACGTGCAGCGTCACGACCGGCTGCGGCTTCACCTGCAACCCGGCCGCCGAGTGGGGTAATTGCGACAGCAACGCCAACAACGGCTGCGAGACCTCGCTCACGAGCCTCACGAGCTGCGGCAGCTGCAACATGGCGTGCGACGTGCCCGGCTCGAGCGAGTCGTGCAGCACCGGCATGTGCCTCGCCACGAGCTGCACGGCAGGCTTCGAGGATTGCACGGCCGCCACCGGTTGCGAGACCCAGCTCGGGACGAGCACCGACTGCGCCGGTTGCGGAAACCGATGCGAGGCAGTGAACGGCACCAATACGTGCACCGGGAGCCCCGGCTCGTACAACTGCTCGCCGACCTGCTCGACGGGCTTCAAGAGCTGCGACGGCGAGCCGGACAACGGCTGCGAGCGCAGCATCCGGACCCTGACCGATTGCGGCGACTGCAACGTCGGCTGCTCGCTCGCCCACGCGACCGCCACCTGCAGCACGGGCACCTGCGCCGTCGCGACCTGCGACTCCGGCTACAAGGACTGCAACAGCGGCGCCGGTTGCGAGACCCAGCTCGGCACGCCCTCGAACTGCGCGGACTGTGGCAACCAGTGCACCAACGCCCACGGCGGCAACCAGTGCACCGGCGCGCCGGGCAGCTACGACTGCTCGCCGACCTGCGACACCGGCTGGAAGAGCTGCGACACGAACCCCGACAACGGCTGCGAGCGCGACATCCGCTCGCTCACCGATTGCGGCGACTGCGGTGTGGTCTGCAACCTACCGAACGCGTCCGAGTCGTGCGCGACGGGTAGCTGCGTGCTCACCGGTTGCAGCAGCGGCTTCGCCGACTGCAACTCGGGCGCCGGTTGCGAGACGCAGCTCGGCACCGACAACAACTGCGCGGCCTGCGGCAACCAGTGCGAGGACGTGAACAGCGCCAACGCCTGCGGCGGGACGGCGGGAAACTACGATTGCGCCCCCGTCTGCAGCACCGGCTTCAAGAGCTGCGACGCCAACCCGGACAACGGCTGCGAGCGCAACATCCGCACCGTGACCGACTGCGGGGACTGCGGCGTCGCCTGCTCGTTCGATCACGCGAGCGCATCCTGCTCCACCGGGACTTGCACGCTCGGGACCTGCGACGCGGGCTGGGGCAACTGCACGAGCGCCCCCGGCTGCGAGACGCAGCTCGGGACGGACGCGAACTGCGCGGCCTGCGGCAACCAGTGTCTGAACTCGCGCGGCACGAACCGCTGCGCGGGTACGCCGGGCAACTACGACTGCGTTCCGACGTGCTAGACCGGCTTCGGCGACTGCGACGGAAACCCCGACAACGGCT
>DASXWF010000621.1:0-1883 GCA_036503835.1 Polyangiaceae bacterium
GCCGGTCCGGGCGTTCGATCCGCAGACCGGCGGCTACGCCTGGAGCATGACGGTCGAGCTTTCGACGGAGCTCGAGCCGGGCATTCAGCGTCTGCTGTTCGCCGCCGTCGGGCCGAACGGCGAATCCGGCAACCAGAAGGCGCTCGACCTCTGCCTCTCACCCGAGATCCCCGACAAGCCGCTCGGCACGGACCCGGCGGTTCGCGGCAACGCGTGCAATCCGAAATTCGTGCCGCCCGCGCTGGTGGTGAGCCTCGGCTGGGACTCGAACGTCGACCTCGACCTGCAGGTCGTCACGCCCACCGGCAAGCGCGTCGACGCGAAGCATCCGACGACCGCGGAGGGCACCGGCAACGAGAAGCCGGATTGGAAGGCGCCGGGCGTCGGGAACATCGATCGCGATTCGAACGCCGACTGCGTGATCGACGGGGTGAACCGCGAAAATCTGGTGTTCGCGGAGCAGCCGCCGCCGGGCGTGTACGGCGTGTACGTCGATCTCTACGAGGCGTGCGGCAGGTCGGCCGTGCGCTTCACGGCTTCGCTCACGCAACGCGTGGAAGGTCCGGAGCCGGACACCTTCCAGCAGGTGGAGACGTTCAACCAGAGCGGGCAGCTCGCCTCCGCACAAGCCGACGGCGGCGGGCGCATCGGGCTGTTCGTGACGGAGTTCACGGTTCAATGAAGTCGAGGTTCTGCGCTGATCGCGCCGGAGAAGAGGACATTTCGTCATGCTGATCGAACGTTTGATGAGGATCGCGCTGTTCGGAAGCGAGTGGGTGCTGTACCTGCTGCTGCTGCTGTCCGTGGTCTCGTTCTCGACCATGCTCGAGCGCTGGTTCTTCTTCCGGAAGCGCAGGGTCGACCTCGCCGTGCTGCTGACGGACGTGCGAAAGAAGCTCGAAAAGGACGACGTCGAGGGCGTGGAACGCCTGCTCGAATCGAACGGCTCGTTCGAGGCGCGCATCGGACGCGAGGCGCTGCGCTGGGCGCGCGGCGGCGCGGACGCCATGAGCGACGCCGTGGACAGCGAGATCGCGCGCGCCAAGAGCGAGCTCGAGCGGGGCACGAACCTCCTCGGTACGCTCGGGAACAACGCGCCGTTCGTGGGGCTGTTCGGTACGGTGCTCGGCGTGATCATCGCGTTCCACGCCCTCGGTGACGCGGGCGGCAACGCCGGGCAGATGGGCGGCGTGATGGCCGGCATCGCCGAGGCGCTGGTGGCGACCGGCGTCGGTCTGTTCGTCGCGCTGCCGGCGGTCGTCGGTTACAACGTGATCCAGAAGCGCATCGGCGAAATCGAGGCGGGCGCGCTGGCGCTCACGAAGCTGCTCACGGCCTACGTGAAGTCGGGCGGTCCGATCGCCTGGGAGATCGACCGGAGCGAGGCGGAGCCCGCGGATGATCGCGGCGAAGCGAGCGAGGCAGAGGGCGTCCTCAAGGCGGAAACCAGCAACGGCTCGACCGCGAGCGCGGCCTAGCGCGGGCGCGCGGCTTTCCGAGGAAAGGGCACGGCCATGGCATCGGTATCGTCGGGACGCGGCAGGGCGCCGATCACCGGGATCAACATGACCCCGATGGTCGACATCATGCTGGTGCTGCTCATCATCATGATGGTGGCGGCGACTTACATCGTGTCACAGGCGCTCAAGGTCGAGCTGCCCCGCACGGCCACTTCGGACGAGACCGTCGCGAAGACGTACGTCGTCACGATCACGCGTGACGGGAAGTACCTGTTCAACGACAACCCCGTGACGTTCGAGCAGCTTTCGGCCGAGCTCAAGAAGGCGCGCAAGGAGGTCAAGAAGGATCCGACCCTCGTGATCACGGCCGACCAGGCCGCGCTGCACGGTCAGGTCGTCGGCGTCATCGACCTCGCGAAGGTC
>DASXWF010000622.1:0-10376 GCA_036503835.1 Polyangiaceae bacterium
TCGGAGGACGATCCGATCACGTGCCCCAGCGCCGAAGAGATGACGTTGTGCATCGAAGGCGTGAACGAAACCTACACCTGCGTGGAGTTCTGCGAAGAGATCGTGGGCTTCGCGACCGGTCCCTGCGAAGCGGGCGACGGCTGCACGTGCGGCGCGCCCCTCGACGAAGACTGCGCGACCGGCGTCAACGCCTTGTGCGCCTGCAGTGAAGATACCGACGCGCCGTGCACGGACGAAGACGCGTTGTCCCTGTACGTCGGTTGCTTCAACAACAACCCTCCCGAGTACGCCGACGCCTTGCGCTGCCTCGTCGACTACGTGGATCTCGAGGCGATGATGGTCGACTGCTCCGGAGTCGAAGCCTGCGCGCCCGAGGAGCCCGCTCCAGCGCCGTGAGCCGCCGGCACCGGCACCGCCGCCAGTAACAGCCGCGTGTACTCGTGCGCCGGACGGGCGAAGAGCTCGTCCGCGCTCGCGATCTCCACGAGCTTGCCGTTTTGCATCACCGCCACGCGGTCGGCGACTTGGCGCACGACGCGCAGATCGTGCGTGATGAACAGGTAAGCGAGCCCGCGTCGCTCGCGCAGCTCGACCAGCAGATTCAGGATCTGCGCCTGGATCGAGACGTCGAGCGCCGAGACGGCCTCGTCGCAGACCAGGAGCTCCGGTTCGACCGCGAGCGCGCGCGCGATGCACACGCGTTGCTTCTGTCCGCCCGAGAGCTCGTGGGGGTAGCGGCCGCGCAACGCCGGATCGAGGCCGACCTCGCGCATGAGCTCGCTCACGCGACGCTCGCGCGCGTCGCGCGGAAGAGCGTGATGGAGCTCGAGCGGCTCGCCCAGCGTGGCGGCGATGCTGCGGCGGGGGTTCAGGCTCGCGTCCGGGTCCTGGAACACCATCTGGACGCGCCGGGCGAGGGCCCTCCGCGAGCGATCGGGAAATGGCCGGAGCGGCGCGCCGTCGAACAGCACGCTGCCGGACGTCGGCGCCTCGAGCCCGAGAGCAGCGCGGGCGAGCGTCGACTTCCCGGACCCCGACTCGCCGACCAGCGCCAAGGTCTCGCCGCGAAAAACCTGAATGGACACGCCGTCCACGGCGCGCACGGGCGCGGCCCCAGCGGCGTAGTGGACTTTCAAGTCGCGAACATCGAGGAGCGGCTCGCGCGCTGCGTCATGACGATTTGCGACTGTGGTGCTCGAATCTTCCATTCAGGCCCCAACGCCGAAGTCGCGGCTGCGGCGAGAATGCGGGCGCGCCGGCCGAGCATTCCGGCCGCGCTTCCGGGATTCGACTTGTTGAGGGTCGCAACGCGAGGTAACTAATGAGCTCAGAGGTAGCCTCATGCGCGCCGTCATCTTCTTCTGCGGTTACGTACCACTCGCCATCTTTCTTGCGAACTGCGGGGCCGAGCCCATCGACGTCCCGAAGCCCGAAACCCCTCCCTTCAACCAGAGCGGTGGAACCGGTTCCGGGGGCACGACCGCCGGAACGCAGTCGTTCTCCGGCGCGAGCGGCAGCGTCTCGCAGAGCGGCTCGTCCTCGGTTGCGGGAACGAACAGCCAGGCAGGCACTGTCGGCCAAGGCGGCGCCACCGCGGGCACCGGTGCCGGCGGCAAGGCAGGATCGGTCGCCGGTGGAGCGCCGCCCATCGCGGGCACCGGCACCACGGCCGGCACGGGGACCACGGCGGGCACCTCGAGCACGGCCGGAACCACCGGCACTGCCGGGACGACCGGCACTGCCGGCACCGGCGGCGCGGGCAGCGTGGTCTGTGAAGCCGCGTTCATGGTCACGAACGACGGCTTCGTGCGCATGCCCGTGTCCGCGGGTGGTTGCTGGCATGGCTACGCCTTCGCCGGCGGTGACACGACGAGCACGTTGACGTTTCCCGGCGGCGCGACCGTCAAGGATTTCAGCAAGTCGATGGGCATGCTGACCCTCTCGGGCACCGTGGGCTCCGCGACGGAAGAGAACATGTACGCCGGCAACGTCTACTTCGGCGTGAACCTGAACCAGGTCTCCGGCGGGTCCGCGAAGTCGACGGTGACGCCCGCCGGCGCGAGCCTCGTCGTTACGTTCACGGGCTCGGCCCCGGTCATGCGCATCCAGCTGCAGGCGCCGGGCGGCGACACGGACGCGACCAAGCGCTGGTGCGCGCCGATCACCACGAGCGGCACGGCCATCGCGTACACCACGTTCATGACCAACTGCTGGGAGGGCGGCACTCCGCAGACGGCGTACGCGAAGCAGCCGATCGAAGCCGTCCTGATCACGCTGCCCGGCGGCGCGATGGACGAGACCTTCAGCATCACGCTCACCGGCATCAAAGAGATGTGAGGCGCCGCATCCGGGTGTCCGCTCGGGTGCGCGAAAATTCGGCGGGCTGCGTGCTTCAGTCGAGCTTCTCGACCGGGAGCACGCAGCGCCGTAGCCGATCGGAACCGGCGGCGACGAGCGGCGGATCTTCGCGGCGGCACGCGTCGTGGACGTAGCGGCAGCGCGGCGCGAAGCTGCACTCCGTGAACGGTCCGCCGTCGAGCCGCGGCGGCATACCCGGAATGCTCTCGAGCCGCGGCAGCTTGCGATCGACGCGCGGGAGGCTCTGGAGCAGCGCGCGTGTGTAGGGGTGGAGCGGCCGGCGGAAGAGCTCGCTCGTGGGGGCGCTCTCGACGACGCGCCCCGCATACATGACGAGCACGCGATCCGAGCGGTTTGCCACCACGCCGAGGTCGTGTGTGATGAACAGGATCGCGAGGCCGCGCTCGCGCCGGAGCTCCTGCAAGAGATCGAGGATTTGCGCCTGCACGGTCACGTCGAGCGCCGTGGTCGGCTCGTCCGCGATCAGGAGCTCGGGATCGCAGAGCAAGGCCATCGCGATCATGACGCGCTGGCGCATGCCGCCGCTGAGCTCGTGCGGGTAGCTCCGGAGCCGCTTCGCCGCGTCCGGGATGCGCACGTGATCGAGCAACTCGCGCGCGCGCCGTTCGGCGTCCGACGCGGAGAGGCCGAGGTGCAGGCGCGGACCTTCCGCGAGCTGCTCGCCGATGCGCAGGTACGGGTTCAGGGACGTCATCGGGTCCTGGAAGATCATCGCGACGCGCCGTCCGCGCACCTTGCGGCGATCGTCCTCGGAAAGCGTCAAGAGGTCGCGCCCGTCGAGGAAGACGTTGCCGGACACCCGCGCGCGCGCCGGCAAGAGCCCCATGATGCTGAGGCTGGTCACGCTCTTGCCCGAGCCTGACTCGCCGACGATCCCGAGCAGCTCGCCGCGTTCGAGCCGGAACGAGACGCCGTCCACCGCGCGCACGACTCCGTGCTCGAGCGGAAAATGCGTCGAGAGCGCGTTCACCTCGAGCAGCGGCGCGCCGGCGCTCATCGCGTCCTCGGATCGACCGCGTCGCGCAGCCCGTCGCCGAGGTAATTCAGGCTGAGCAGCGTCGCGGCCAGAAACGCGCTCGGAAACAGCAGCTGCCACCAATAGAAGGTGAGGGGATTCACGACCGCGACGGCCTCCGACACGAGCTGGCCCCAGGAAAGCTTGAGGCCGAGACCCAGAAACGAAAGGAACGACTCGAGGATGATCACCGTGGGTACGGTGAGCGTCGCGTACACCGTGATCACGGCGAGCACGTTGGGCAGGATGTGGTGCACGATCAGGCGCAGGTCGGAGGCGCCGAGCAGGCGAACCGCGAGCACGAACTCGCGCTCGCGCAGGCTGAGCACCTGCCCGCGCACGACCCGCGCCATCGGGAGCCATTGCACGAGGCCGAGCGCGACGAACACCGGCACCGGATCGCCGCGCGCGCTCTCCGAGAACATGAGCATGATCAGAATGACCAGGAACATGTAGGGAATGCCGTACAGGAAATCGACGAAGCGCATCATCACCTCGTCGACACGCCCGCCGTAGTACCCGGCCGCGGCTCCGTAGAGCGCTCCGACCACGACGCAGGTGAGCGTCGCGACCAGCCCCACGAGCAGCGAAGTCTGTCCGCCGTAGAGCACGCGCGCCGCGTAGTCGCGCCCGAGGCCGTCGGTGCCGAACCAGTGCGCGCTCGAGGGCGGCTGATTGCGGAGCCCCGGCGCCGTCGTCGCCGGATCGAGCCCGAGCAGCGCCGGCACGAGAAAGCAGGCCAGCGTCATCAGCACGACCACGGCGAGCCCGGCGAGCGCGAAGCGGTTCTTGCGCAGGCGCCGCCAGGCCGCCTCCGCCGGGCTGTGCCCGCGCTCGCTCTCTGGCGCTCGCGTTTCGCTCATCGCGGGCTCCTCACGCGCGGATCGAGCCAGGCATACGCGAGATCCACGAGCAGGTTGAAGAGCGTGATCAGGCTCGCGTACACGAGCGCCGTACCGAGCACGACCGAATAGTCGCGGTTGATCGCCCCGCGCACGAACCACTGCCCCATGCCCGGTACTCCGAACAGCGTCTCGACCACGAACGATCCGGTCATGATGCCCGCCGCCGCCGGCCCGAGGTACGACACGACCGGTAGAATCGCTCCGCGGAGCGCGTGGCGCAGCACCACGGCGCTCTCCGGAACGCCTTTGGCGCGCGCCGTGCGGATGAAATCCTGATCCATCACCTCGATCGTGCCGCTGCGAGCGAGGCGCGCGACGTACGCCGCGTACGGCAGGGAGAGCGTGAACGCCGGCATCAGGAGCTGTCCGTAGCCGCCCCAGCCCGCGACCGGCAGCCAGCCGAGCTTCAAGGCGAAGACCACGATCAGCACCGAGCCGATCACGAAGCTCGGCAGCGAAAGCCCGAGCATCGAGAGTCCGATGCTCGCGTAATCGTCGAAGGAGCGCGGTTTCAAGCCCGCGCGCACGCCGAGCACGAGCCCCATCGCCGTCGCGAGCACGAGCGCCGAAAGCCCGAGCGTGACGCTCACCGGCAGCGCGGGCGCGAGCAGCGCTTCCACGGTGCGGCCCTGCACCTTGAGCGACGGACCGAGCGAGCCTTCGACGACCAGCCGGCGCACGTAGATCCCGAAAAACTCGAGCGCGCTCTCGGGAACCCCGAAATGCGCGCGCAGGGCGGCCTCGATCTGCGGGCTCTTCATGCGCTCGCCCGCGAACGGATTGCCGGGCGCGTGGTACATGAGCACCGTCGTCACGAACGCGAGCAGCCCGAGCGACGGCAAGAGGAACGTGATGCGCCGCAGCACCGCGAGCGGCGCGTAGCGATAGGCGAGCGGAGCGAGCACGATCGCGCCCGCGACGCCGGCGACGATGCCCCAGCCCGCTCGAGCGACGCCGAACGCGAGCAGCGCGGCGAACAACGAGCCCAGCGCGCGCACGGATCTCGGCCCGAGCCAGGCGGTGCCCGCGAGCAGCGCGAGCCCGCACGCGGTGGCAAACAGCTCGATCGCGACGCCGCTCACGGTGGCCCCACCTCGCGGTTCTCGACCCAGAGATCCTGCAACGGGTGCCGGTCCTGCAGGTTCACGACCGGCTTCCCGTCGGGCCCGAGCGTGCGCATCGAAAAGCCGCGCACGTGCTTGCGGACCAGGCTCGCGTCCACGTAGAAAAACAGCGGAATGATCGGAAATTCCTCGTTCACGAGGATGGCCTCGGCCTCGCGGAACAGCAGGAAACGAATGCGCTCGCGCGCGGCGCGCTGCTCGGGCAGCGCCCCGGACCGAGCCGCGTCGAGCTCGCCCCGGATCGCCTGTGGGTCCCGGAGCCGTTCGAGCAAAGGCTCGGGATCCGCCACGAACGGCGCCACGTTCCCCGCCACGCGCAGCAGCTGGTCGTAGAGCGGCGAGCTGAAGCCCGTGTTGTTGTTCTCACCGTTCGTGACCCAGAGGTCGAGGAACGTGTTCGGATCGAGGTAGTCGCCGATCCAACCCGAGCGCGTGATGTCGTAATCCATGGCGCGCTGCGTGGCCAGGTACGACTGCCATTCCTGATTGTAAGCGCCGATCTCGATGCCGAGGTTCTTGCGCAGCTGATCGGCGACGGCTTCGGCGATCTTCTTGTGGTCCTCGGACGTATTGAAGAGCAGCCCGATGCGGGGGAAGCCCTTGCCGCCGGGGTAGCCCGCCTCCGCGAGCAAGCGCCGCGCTTCCACCACGTCGTAGCGGAGCGCGCTCTCCGCGGGCTGGTAGCCCTTGAGCCCGGGGGGGATGAACGTGAACGACGGAACCTCGCCGAGCTCGCGCACCGAGCTCACGATGATGCGGCGATCGATCGCCAGGTTGAGGGCTTTGCGCACTCGCTTGTCGTCGAGCGGTTTTCGCGTGTTGTTGATGCGGAAAAAATACGAAGAAAAGCCCGCTTCGGCGTGAAAGTCGTCCCGTTTTCGCAGCGCCGGCGCAAGCTCGGCCGGGAAGTACTTGGGCAACCAATCGGCCGCGCCGGTCAGATAGATGTTCATGGACGTGGTCCAGTTGTCGTTCGGGAGCACGTCGATGAGCTCGAGCCGGACCCGGTCCCTGCCCCAGTAGGTGGGACTCTTCTCGAGACGGATGTGATCGTTCACGATCCAGGTCTTCAACCGGTACGCTCCGTTCGAGACGATCTTTTCGGGCAGGTACCAGTCGTCGGGCGCCCGCGGCGCGTCCGCGATGAAGCGCGGGACCGGGAAGGTCGAGTGGTGCGCCATGAGCTCGATGAAGTACGGCGTCGGGGAGCGGAGCTCGACGCGCAGGGTGCGGGCATCGGGCGCGTAGGCCCCCTGGTCCTTCCCGAAATGCTCGCGGGCGGTGCGGGCGGCCGCGCGGAGCTCGCCCACGAACGCGGTGAACAGGCGTTCGAGCTCGGCGAGCTCGCTCGCGGACACGCTGCCGCTGCGGCGGCCGAGCAGCTGGGCGACGAGCGGACGATCCGACGCGCGCAGCGGATCGCCGAGTTTGTTCCGGGCGATGAAGCGTTGCCAGGCGCCCGCGTCGACCGGAGCGTGGCCGTCTCCGCGCAGCTTGGCGAGGTCCGGCAGCGACTTCTCGAGCGCTTCGGCGCGCGCCTCACCGCTGTTCAGCGCTTCCGCGTGGCGGATCGGAAACAGCATGTACGCGTACTCGGCCGCCGTTCGCGGCTCGAGCAGGCGCAGCCACGAGCGCACGAAATCCTCCGCGGTGACCGGCTTGCCGTCGCTCCAGCGTGCTTCCTCGCGCAGGTGAAACGTGTAGAGCGTGCCCTCGGGCGACACGTCCCACGACTTCGCCACGCCCGGGATCGGACCGAGCGTTTTTCCGTCGAAGCGCGTCAGCCCCTCGAAGAGCGCGTCCGTCAGGCGTGACTCGGGTTCGCCCGTCGTGAGCTGCGGGTCGAGCGACTTCGGCTCGGTGCCGTTGACGAACACGAAATCGGCGGGGTCTTCGCGCGTGGCCGAGAACGTGAGCCCGACGACCAGGAGCGCGGCGAGAAAGACCGAACAGATTCCGAGCAGGGTGCGGTACATCGGAGACGGGAGCGGCGAAGCGAGTCGGTGCAGGCGGACGGGGGAACGGGTGGAAAGATCGTGTGGGAGTGATGCCTACCGCGGCGCATCATGAACGACATCTCGCTCGCGTAAAACGTTCGAGAGCGGCTGAGGTCGTTTAAGTTCGACTTCACGACGCTGCCGAAAAAGAGCGCGAGGTGCGAGTCTCGGTATCACCATGCCGGCTGTTATCGTGTAAACTCGCGCTTCTCTGGATGCCGACGCGAGCTCCTCAGCTCACGCTGATCCTTTCTCTGCTCATCGGGTGCTCGTCGCTCCCCGACACGCCCATCGAGCGCTTCGACGACGGCGGGAACGCGGGCACGGGCGCAGGCAGCGGAGGCGCGAGCAACGCGGGCAAGGCGGGAGCAACCGGCAAGGGTGGCTCGACCTCCTCGGGCGGCCGTGGTGGCACATCGGCTGGAACCTCGAGCAAGTCCGGCTCGGGCGGTCAGGGTGAGGCGGGGAGCTCGTCCGGCGTCGGGGGCACGGGAGCACTGGCCGGAGACGGCGGCAGCGGTGCGAGCCCGGCAGGGAGCTCGGGCGGCGGTAGTCCGCCGAGCGCTGGCCAGTCGGGTGGGGGCAGCGGCGGAGCCGGCGGCTCGGGCAGCTCGGGCATGCCGAACGCTCCCGTCGGCTGCGAAGACCCGGGCTTCGACGCCGCGGACTTTCGAACCGTGTACGAAGTGGGTCCCGGCGAGGACTACGCGACGCCTTCGGACGTGCCGTGGGAGGCGCTCGAGCCGAGCACCCTCGTGCGCATCCACGCTCGCAGCGAGCCCTATCGCGACAAGTGGGTCCTGAACGCCGCCGGCACCGAAGCCGAGCCCATCGTCGTCCTCGGTGTTCCCGAAGCCGGCGTACTCCCGATCATCACCGGAGAAGACGCCGTCACCCGTTCCGAGCTCGACTACTGGAACGAGCCGCGCGGCGTCGTCAAAATCGGCGGCGCCAACGTGGGTGACGGCGCTGCCTACCTCACCGTTGCCTGCCTCGACATCCGCAGCGCTCGCGCCGGCGTCTCCTTCACCGAAGCCGGTGGCGGCACCGCCGAGTACGCCGACAACGCTGCTTGCGTCTACCTCGAGGAAGGCCGGAACATCACCGTCCAGCAGAACCTGATCCACGACTGCGGCAACGGAATCTTCTCGTCGAGCGGCGTCTCCGACCTCGTGATCAGCGGCAACCACGTCTTCGACAACGGCAACGCCGGCAGCGTCTACGAGCACAACAGCTACACCGAAGCCACCAACATCACCTTCGAGTTCAACCACTTCGGCCCGCTCTGTGCCGACTGCGGCGGCAACAACATCAAGGACCGTTCCGCGGGCACCGTGGTCCGCTACAACTGGATCGAAGGCGGCAATCGCCAGCTCGACCTCGTCGAGAGCGACTACGACGAGCTCATCGACAACCCCGCGTACCGCGAGACCTTCGTCTACGGCAACGTCCTCGTCGAGCCGGACGGCGCCGGCAACAGCCAGATCGTCCACTACGGCGGCGACGGCGGCGACGAAACCAAGTACCGCAAAGGCACCCTCTACTTCGTCTACAACACCATCGTCTCGACCCGCGCCGGCAACACCACCCTCTTCCGCCTCTCGAGCGACGACGAAACGGCGGACGTCCGCAACAACCTCATCTGGGCCTCGTCCGGCGGCAGCCGCCTCGCGATCCTCGACGAAACCGGCAGCGCCTCCTTGATGGGCAACTGGCTCTCGACCGGCTGGGTAGAAACGCACGGCTCCCTCACCGGCTCGGTCGACGACGGCGGCAACCTGGACGGCGCGGATCCCGGCTTTGCGAACGTAGCCAACCAAGACTTCTCGCTCTGCGGCTGCTCGCCGTGCAAGGGCACGGCGGTCGCGCTCCCGGCCGAGCTCGCCATCTGCGCGCCGGAGTTCGAATACGTGAAGGATCAGTCGGGAGCGCCGCGCGCGAGTGGGGTGGACGTGGGGGCGTACCAGTCGCGTTGATTGCGGTCCGGGTTCAATTCCCGGCGCCTCCCAGCAAGTAGGAGGACGGCCCGCCTGCGGCCCCGCCTGATCGGCAGCGAACATCGGCAACCGTGGGAGTTAGCCTGGGTTTTTTGCTTTATTTTCAAGTGGTTGTAGAGTCGGTAAATCGGCAGAATGCTGAGGAATGACCGGCGGCAACGACCCTCTTGAGAGCCCCCGGCATGACCCTGGTTGAGACCCCCGCACGGATTGAGCCCTGTCAGCTCGATACCTTCCCCCCGACGCTGGCGGATCTGGTGTCGGAAGTGCTCGCCAAGGCTACTGCGCTCGGCTCCCGACTCCACCCGAGGACCGCAGCGAGTCTCGCGGAGCTCGTGCGGGTGATGAATTGTTACTGCAGCAATCTCATCGAGGGACACGACGCGCCGCCTCGCGATATCGAGCGTGCCGTGTTCGGTGAGCTCGAACCCGAGTCGAACGCAGCGCGGCGCAATCTGCAGCTCGAGGCCCGGGCGCACATCGAGGTCCAGCGCGCGGTCGATGATCGCTACCGCCGGGACGAGCTGGGAGAGCCGACCGACGTCGCGTTCGTCCGCTGGCTCCACGAGCAGTTCTACGCCGGAGCACCGGAGGAGTTTTTGCTCGTTCGTCGAGCCACGGACGTCTTTCGCATGCAGCCGGGTGTGTTTCGCAGCGAGCCCGAACATGACAACGTCGTGGGTCGCCACCTCCCGCCGACAAGCAAGGCCGTACCGGCGTTCATGGACTATTTCGCCCAGCGCTTCCGGCTGAACACGCTCGGGGCCGCGGGAAGAGTCGCGGCGATTGCCATCGCGCATCACCGCTTCAACTACATTCACCCCTTTCCGGACGGCAACGGCCGCGTGAGCCGGCTTTTGGCTCACGCCATGGCTCTCCAGGCCGGTATCGGCGCCCACGGACTCTGGTCGATTTCGCGCGGGCTGGCGCGCGGGCTCCGCGATCGCGGCGAATACAAA
>DASXWF010000623.1:0-2606 GCA_036503835.1 Polyangiaceae bacterium
GTCGCACCCGGGGCACCCCCGTCGCTGCGGCTGATCACGAACGCCGCCACTGCCGCCGTCGCCGCGAGAGCGACGAGCAAGATGCGGCCGGCGACTACGGGCCAAGAGAAATGACGTGAAGGCATGTCGGACTTCCCCACAGGTTCAGGACGGCGATCACACGGGCGCGGGCCCCGGCAAGGTCTTCCTCACCGAGGCCCGCCGTTCCAAGCAAGGCAGCGTTAGAGGATGAGCTCCCAGGTGGTCGGGTCGACGTTCGGTGCGTTAGCCGGCGTCGCCTGGTTCAGCTGGAGAGCTCGATAGATGTTCGTGCCGAAGCGAACCCGGTCGCCGACCTGGTAGATGATCTGCACGGCCCAGTCGCCGTTCTCGTTGTTGATGCGCGCCCAGAGGTCGGGTCGGTTGGGCGGGGGCTGCGTCGAGGTGTGCGCGACGCGTGCCTCGAAGTCTACACCTTGGTAGTCCACGAGGCCCTTGCCGACGCCGGGTGAACTGCGGTTGGCGACGGGATAGGACGTGCCGCTCTTCCAGATCGGAATGACGGTCATGGGGCGCATCATCTCGTTGTCTTCGTGTTCGAGCAGATGGCAGTGCCAGATGAACCCGATGCCGAACGTGGGATCGAAGGGGAAGTCGTTGACGCCCGGCGCTATGGGGATGTCCGGCGTCTGCTGGGCAAAACGCATGCGAATGCGAGTCACCTGCCCAGCCGGCGTGCGAACGGTGTCCTTCCAGCCGCTCTCCTCCGGGAAAGGTGCTTCCGGCTCGCCCAGCAGGTAGGGTTCGATGGGCAGCTTGATGGTCGGATGATCGAAGGGCGGATTCCCGTTCACTGCGATCCAATCGGCGAGGTAACGAGCGGCGTCGATATTCTGCCGCTGGACGATCAAGAACTGGATCAGGTGAACGTGCTTGTTGTGCGAGAGCGGCGTGAGGTTGACGAACTCCCAGTCTTCGGTGGCGCCGATCGTCGGAAGCTCGGTGGTGAGCTCGTGGAAGAGCTGCCCGTCGAGCTCGGCCTGCAGGATGCGGCCCTGGTCGTCACTTTCGACGTTCTGGATCAGGATGCGCGTGGGCCGGTCCGGAACCAGATCGGCGATGGTGTTGAGCACCGCCGGGATCGGCTTGGGCGGTTGGGCGGAACCGGAGCGGACCGTGAATTGCATGACCGTCCCATCCGTGTTGGGATCCACGGGATCCCCGATGGGCGGGAAATGCTGCTCGGTGTTCTGAAGCACCACCTTGGTTCCCGGCGCCAACTGCGAGAAATCCACCAGCAAGTCGACACGTTCGGTCACGCCGATCTGGAACTCCGTGATGGTGTGAGCCTGTTCCAGGAAGCCGCCGTCCGAGCCGATCACGCGGAACGGCATGCCGTTCGAGAACCTCAGGCGGTAAAAGCGCTGGTTCGAGGAGTTCAGGATCCTGAAGCGGTAGGCGTGCCGCTTCACGTCGAAGTTCGGCCAGACCTTGCCGTTGACGAGGTTCGTGTTGCCGTCCACGGTGAGCTCCCAGTACGGGTTCACGTCGGGGTTGCGGCCGACCGTGGGATAAAAGACCGTGCCGTCGGTGCGGAACGACCGGTCCTGGATGATCATCGGCACTTCGAACTCGCCCGCCGGCAGCGGTGAGTTCGGCGTGATCGTGATCCCTCGGAGATTGTCGAGCAGGTAGATGCCCGTCGCGTTGGTCGGGACATTGATCGTGACCGAGAACGAGAAGTCGCTGCACGAGCTTCCGATGCTGTTCCTGAGCGCTGACGATACCGGGAAGGTCAGCGTGTTGAACGCGTTCTTCGTTTTCCCGGTCAGCTCGACCTGGCTGATGAAGGCGTTGAACACGTTCTTGCTCGGACAGTTCGCGTAGAGCTGGACGGCTCCGAACCAGGATGGGTTCGGCTGTTGCGAGGGGAGGAAGAAGTCGAGCGATGCAGTCGCCCCGAGCTGGCTCGTGAGCTCGAAGGGCGTGCCCTTCAAGGTGACGAACCCCTTGGCGTTCACGGCAACCGAGAACGAGCCCTGCGTGTGGCGCGGATCGGAGCCCACCGTGATGTTCGGAGAGGTGGTGGTCCAATCGTTGAGATCCTCGAAACCGAGGATGTCGGCGTTGCCCACCTTGTCGAGCGGATTGTTCGGATCCCGCAGGATCGAAAAGCCGGAGACCCCGAAGCCCACGTCGAGGCGCGTCACACCGAACGAGTGGTCGTGGTACCAGAACGCGGTCGACTCGTTGCTCGAGGGCTGCACGTAGTCGTTCGATACGTACTCGGGGCCCCGAATGTTGTTGATCGTGAACCAGGTGTCGGGTGTGCCGTCGAACTCGGGCAGCACCTCGATGCCATGAGTGTGGGTCGTGTGCGTGATGGGCGACTGCGCCTGCGGGTAGCCGGGCGGAAATGGCAAGAACGGCGGGCTCGGCTTGGGGAAGTTGTTGGGATTGGCCCAATCGAGCGTCGGATCGACCGGGAGTGGATGCTCGCCGGCGAGCTCGTTTCGATAACGAATCAGCGCCGGAATGTGGCGTGTCTGCTCGAAGGTGGGCCCCGGAGACGTGCGCCGGAACACCTTCTGCCCGTTCTCGAGCACGTCGCCTCCGTAGCCGAAGAG
>DASXWF010000624.1:0-6155 GCA_036503835.1 Polyangiaceae bacterium
GCCGCATGCGGGGAATTCTAACGCAGCTTGCTCTCCCGGAGGGGTATGAGCTTGTCCCACTTTTCTGTCTTCTCCAGGGCTGACGCGAACCGGGGAGGCAGGTACGATGCCGCGTACCCTCGACAACTTAGCGGGACTAAAGAGATGAACGACGAGACTCGTCGACGCGGGAAGAGGTTTCCTTTTGCCTTTGGGGCGGGCCTCGTCTGGATCAGCTCGTACGCCGGCTGCATGCCGGACTTCGACGCGCTCTCCACGGACTATGTGGCGGGTGGCGCGGGGCGTAGTCCTGGTTCGGGCGGAAGCGGCAACAGCCCCGGCGACGGTGGCTCGGGCTTGCTTCCCGGTGCCGGAGGCGACGTCTCGGGCTTCGCGGGGATGGAGGGCGGCGACGGCGGCACGACCAGTGGAGCTGCGGGCTCCGGTACCGCGGGCAGCAGCAAGGGAGGCAGCGGCGGAAAGGCGAGCGGCGGGAGAGGGGGCGGCTCCGGAAGAGGCGGCACGGGCAACTCCACGAGCGGTGAAGCCGGGGCCGGCGACGGCGGCGACGAGCAGGGTGGAACCAGCGGCACGGGCGGAGGCACTGCGGGTACCGCCGGCATTGGAGGCACTGCGGGCACCGCAGGTACGGCAGGCACGGGCGCTGAAGGAGGCATGCCGACTTGCGATCCGGGTCTGGTGACCTGTCCGAACGGCGCCGTCTGCGGAACCGACCTGGACGTCGGCAACGCGGTGGGAAGTACCTTCGAGAACTGCGGCGACTGCGGAGTCAGGTGCTCGCTCTTCAACTCGTCGAGCGCGGCGTGCACGGCGGGGAGCTGCGTGCCGACCTGCCTGACCGGCTACTCCGACTGCAGCTCCGCCGCCAACGACGGCTGCGAGACCTTCCTCGATTCACTGCTGGACTGCAGAACGGGCTGCACCGGCGGCAGCCCGTGCGCGAGCGATCAGGTCTGCAACACCGGGGCTTGTACGGCGCCGCAGGGCATCGTCGAGTTCGTCGTGCCGTTCATGGTCTCGAACGACATCATGCGCTACGGAAACAGGTTCTTCGGAGCGCCGGATCTCACGAACGCGAACGTGTACGTACGAATCTACGCGCCGGGCGCGACCGGCGGTAACTTCGTCGTCTATCTGACCGATGCCACCGGGTCCTCGCCCGGGATGCTCTACTATTTTCCGTTGAGCTCGCTCGCGGCGGGCTGGACCGACCTCACGATCCCCGCCGGTGGAGTGAACGGCATCTTCGATCCCATCTCCATCTTTCAGATCACGCTCGAAGTTCGGAACGAGGCGGGGCCATGGACGTCGCCCACCGTGGTCTACATCGATCGGATCTGGTCCTCGAACGGCAAGGCGAACAACGCCTACGATACGGACAAGGGCGACTTCATTCCCTCCAGCTTCGAGACGGTCGACAACGCCCAGCTGAACTGGCTCGACACGATGCCACCGCCCGGCGGCGCAGGGGGCAGCGGGGGCTCGGATGCCGGGGGCTCGGATGCCGGGGGCTCGAGCGGCAGCTCCGGCGCCGCCTCGGGCGGCACCGGCGGCAGCTGAGTCCGTCATGACGCTCCGGGTTCTCGCCGCCTCGGCCGTCTTCGCCTGCGCCGCGGCGAGCGGGCCCGTGGCGTTCGGGCAGTCACCACCCGCGTCGTCGACCGTTTCCGCTCCGCCGGTCGAGGACATCGGCTGGCCGCGCCAGCTCACGCGCGACGGCACGACGCTCGTCTACTACCAGCCCGAGCTCGACGCCTGGGAGGGATACCAGACGCTCGTCTGCCGAGTCGCGTTTTCGCTGACGCCGAAGGGCGGCAAGCCGGTGCTCGGCGTCGCCACGCTGCAGGCGAGCACGCTGGTCGACAAGGACACGCGCACGGCGTTCCTGCGCGACATCCTGGTCCGGAGCGTGCGCTTTCCGACCGCGGACCCGCGCTCGGTCCCGGAGCTCGATCGGCTGTTCCGCTCCCTGATCCCGGGGGGAGGCGAGGCTATCGCGGTGGATCGCATCCTCGCGATGATGGAGCAGAGCAGGCTCGCCGCACGTCCCACCCCCGTGAAGAACGATCCTCCCGCGATCTTCTACAGCGCGATTCCTTCGCTGCTGCTCGTCGTGGACGGCGATCCGGTGCACGCGCCGATCGAGAAGACGGACCTCGAGTTCGTGGTGAACACGAACTGGGACGTGTTCTACGAGAAGGCGCACCGGCAGTACTACCTGCTCGCCTCGAACGTCTGGCTCACCGCGAAGGATCTCGCGGGGCCGTGGACGGCGACTCGAGTCCTGCCCGCCGACATGAGCAAGCTGCCCGCGGGCGAGAACTTCGACGACGTGAAGAAGCTCGTGCCGGCTCCCGCCGCGAAGGGCGCGCCGCCGCAGGTCTTCTACAGTCGCGGACCCGCGGAGCTGATCCTGCTGAAGGGCGCGCCGGTGTACGCCAAGGTCCCCGGCACGCGGCTGCTCTACGTGACGAACACGGACGGCGACATCTTCGTCGATGACGCGACCCGGCAGTATTACGTGCTGCTCTCCGGGCGGTGGTTCCGGAGCGCCTCGCTCGGCGGACCGTTCACGTTCGCCAGCGCCGACCTCCCGACCGACTTTCTGAAGATTCCGGCGAACTCGCCCAAGGTCTCCGTGCGGACGTCGGTCCCCGGCACGCAGGAGGCGGCCGACGCGGTGATGCTCGCGCAGATTCCGACGACCGCGATCATCGATCGAGCCCAGGCGGAAGCACGGGCCTCGGTGAGCTACGACGGAAAGCCGCAGTTCGCGGCGATCCCGCCGACCGCGCTCGCCTATGCGGTCAACACCGAACAGAAGGTGATCAAGGTCGGAGACCTCTATTATCTCTGCTTTCAGGGTGTTTGGTTCGTGTCGACTTCACCGAACGGCCCCTGGAAGACGGCGGACTCGATCCCGCAGGAGATCTACGCCATCCCGCCGAGCTCGCCCGTCTACAACGTCACCTACGTGACGCAGACCAACCCGACGACGACGACGGTGGAGAGCAGCTACACGTCGGGCTACGTCGGGATGTTCGTCGTGGGCATGTCGGTCGGTTTCGCGCTCGCCTGGGGCACGGGCTACTACTACCCGCCGTTCATCTACCGGCCGCCGGGCTACTACCCCGTGTATCGACCCTGGCCGTGCTCGTACGGCGTGGGCGCCGTTTACAATCCCCGCACCGGCGGCTACGCGGTGGGACGCGCCGCGTACGGTCCGTACGGCGCCGCGGGCGGAGCGGCCTGGTACAACCCCGCGACCGGTCGCTACGGGCGATCGGCGAGCGTGCAAGGCCCGTACGGCGGGCGCACGGTCCAGAGCTCGTACAATCCCTGGACGGGCAGCTACTCGCGCACGCAGCAGTCTCACAACGCGTACGCGCAGTGGGGCTCGTCCGTCGCGACCCGCGGCAACGATTGGGTCAAGACCGGTCACGTCTCCACGGCACGCGGCACGACGGGCGCGTTTCGCACGTCCGGCGGCGAGTCCGGCGTGGTCTCGCGCGGTCAGAACGGCACGGTCGCGCGCACCTCCAACGGCGTGTACGCCGGCAAGGACGGCAACGTCTATCGCAGAAACGACAGGGGCGACTGGAGCCAGTACCAGAACGGCAGCTGGAATCAGGTCGAACGCTCCGCGCCGCAAACGCGCGACCTCGACGACGCCGCGCGCGCGAGAGAGCGCGGGCAGGCGGAAACGCAGCGCCAGCGGCAGGGCCGGCAGCAGCCAGGCCGGACGAGACCGGCGGGCGGCGGCGGGCGGCGGCGTTAGACCGGCGTCGTCGAGCGGCGCCGGTCTGCGCGAGGCTCAGAACAGGAGCTCGACGGAGCTCGGGCCGACGCCGTCCACGCCCGCGTTCACGACGTAGTTCGGGCCGCCGTCGTTGCAGGTGTAGCTCTTCGCGGTGTCCGAAGCCGCGTCGGCGACGCACGCGTCTCCGAGCGCGCCGTCGTCGATCGCGCCGTCCTCCGTGGCCTGCGCCTGCACGGTGAACGCGGCGCCGCCGGGGAAGTCGAGCGTGATGTCGCCGTCCTCGCTCTGGATGAACCCGCCCGGCGAGCCTTCGTGAATTTCGCGCAGGATGACGCTGATCGAACCGGAAAGACCGGTCGAGACGAGGTCGAGCTCGTCGGAGACGTTGGTCACCTCGATCTCGCCGTCGCAGTGGGCGCGAGTGAAGATCACGCTGCCCGAGCTGTCGACGCTGCAATCGCCCAGGCTGTCCGTCGAGACCTCGACGGAGACCGCCTGCCCGACGAAGCGAGCGTCGACGTTGCCCGGATTGACGGGTCCGTCGCTGTCGTTGCGGAGCACGAGCGCGCCGTCGAACTCGGGTGGCACGTAGAGCGTGATGTCGGCGCCGAGGCCGTTCGAGCTGTCGTGCCGCCCGGTGCTGACGGTGACGTTGCCGGCGTCGTCCTGATCGAAGCTCGTGTCGAGGCTGTTCTCGATCTCGTCGCGCGCGTCGTCCTCCTCGTCGTACGCCCGGTAGTTGAAGGGTTGGAAGAGCACGCTCACCCGGCCCTCGTGACCTTCGAGGACCTCGATGTTGCCGTAGTTGCCGTCGACGGTGACGCTCGTCCCGGGCACGTAAGCGTACGAATCCGGTTGTATGTCCTCGCCGTTGAAGCGCGTGAGTGACTTCGCGCACACCGCGTCCTCACCGTCCTCGCCTTTGCAGTTTTCGACCTCGCAACCGGTCGTGCCGAGAAGCACGGCGAGACCTGTGACGAGCGGGAGCGAACGAGCGAACAACGACATGGTCATACCTCGATAGGGCATCTTACGCGGTTTCTTCCCCGCGTCTCCCCGCGTTCGCTGCCAGCGGAAATCAATCCGACAGGCCCAGCTCACGCCACCGCACCATGCCGCCCGCGAGGTTGGCGACGCGGCTGAAGCCGGCCTTCTTCAGGATCGCCGTCGCCATGCCGGAGCGCTTGCCCGTCTGGCACACCAGCACGACCGGCTTGTCGGCCCGCACCTCGCCGACCCGCGCGCGAAGCTCGTCGAGAGGGAGCAGCTGGGCACCGGTGATGTGACCGAGCTCGCCGTCGAACTCGGCGGGCGTGCGCACGTCGATCACGTGCACCAGAGCGCGGTGGCCCGCGAGCCACTCCGCGCCGAGCTCCGGAAAGCCGCCGTACGTCACGGTGATCGGCGCCCAGTCGGGAGCCGGCGGCGCTCGGCCGTCCTCGGGCTCGCCCGAGCGCAGATTCGCGGGCAGCGCGATCGCGAGCTGCTTCGGATGCGGCAGACCGAGGTTCCGCATGTACCCGACGAAGTCTTCCTCGCGCGCCGCGCCGCCGATACGCGGGTTGTGGCGGCGCTCTTCGCCGATCGTGCTCGCGGTGCGGCCTTCGTAGTCGTGCGCGGGGTACACGACGCAGTCGTCGGGCAGCGTGAACAGCTGCTCGGTGATCGAGCGGAACAGGAGGTGCGGGTCGCCGTGCTGGAAATCCGTGCGGCCGGCGCCACGAACCAGCAGCGCGTCGCCCGTGAACGCCCGCAGGCGATCGGGCGTGACGAACGAAAGGCAGCCCGCCGTGTGCCCCGGCGTGGCGCGCACTTCGAGCCCGCACGCGCCGAAGCGGATCACGTCCCCGTGCGAGAGCGGCACGTCGACGTTCGCCGCGCCGTAGCTCGCCGAGAGTCCGATGCGGCAGCCGAGCGCGTGCCTCATCAGCCAGGCGCCGGTCACGTGGTCGGCGTGACAGTGCGTGTCGAGCGCGTAGCGGAGCTCGAGTCCGAGCTCGCGAATCAGCGCGGCGTCGCGCGCGTGCTGCTCGAAGACGCAGTCGATCAGGACGGCGTCGCGCGTCTGCTCGTCGGCGATCAGGTACGTGTAGGTACTCGAGCCGGGATCGAACAGTTGGCGGAACAGCATGGTGACGCGCGGCGCCGTCGGCGAAGCAGCGCGGCCCCGAGCGCGAGTCCGAGCCACAGCGAGCCCGGCCTTCGCTCCTGACCGGCCAAGCGGCAGCCGCACCCCGAGTCTACCCTGCTTTTCGGCGCCGATTCGGCGGAGGAGCCCGCGCCGGTTTCCGTGGCGCCGGAGCCGCCATTGCCGCCCGCCGCGCCGGCTGTACCGCTCCGTCCGGCAACGGCGGCGGCCCCGCCGTTCTCCGCGCCGGCCGTCGCGCCCGTGCCT
>DASXWF010000625.1:0-2380 GCA_036503835.1 Polyangiaceae bacterium
CGCGTGCTGGGGCGCACGATCTCGCTGTCGTTCGAGGACATCAAGCCCGCGCCGTACAAGCTCGAAAAGCCCGCGCGGCCGGGGGCCGGCCTGGCGGTCGCGTGGGTGGGGCACGCGACGATGCTCGTGCAGATCGAGGACAAGTTCGTGCTCACCGATCCGGTGTTCACGGATACGGTCGGGCAGATTTCGAAGCGCTTCGTCGCGCCGGGCATCTTGCCGGAGCACCTGCCGCCCATCGACGCGGTGCTGATATCGCACATGCACTTCGATCATCTGTCGCTCGGATCGCTCGAGCTCATCGAAGACAAGGTGCGGGATCTCGTGGTGCCGCAGCGCGGGCTCCTGTACGTGCCGGACGCGTTTTCGTTCCGCACCTGGGAGCTTGCGCGCTGGGAGCGCTGGGAGCACGACGGGCTCCGGATCACGGCCGTGCCGGTGCGGCACGTCGGTTTCCGCTACGGCGTCGACGGCGCGTGGATGACGACGTCGTACACGGGTTACGTCGTCGAGTACCGCGGCAAGAGCGTGTACTTCGGCGGTGACACCGGGTACGGGCGGGGTTTTCGAGAAACGGCCGAGCGTTTTCCCCACCTCGATCTGGCGCTCTTGCCCATCGCGCCGATCGAGCCGCGTGACTTCATGTGTCGCGTGCACCTCGATCCGCACGACGCGGTGCTCGCATTCTTGGATTTGAAGGCGCGCTACCTCGTGCCGATGCACTTCGATACGTTTCTGAACAGCGACGACGATTTCGGCGCGGCGCCGCGGGAGCTCGAGCGTGTGGTGAAAGCGCAGCGCTTGGAGGACAAGCTCGTACTGCTCGCGCCGGGGCAGCAGCGCGTCTTCGACTGACCTTCGAGCCAGAACCGCTACGGCCGCGGAGGTATTCCCCGGCCAAGGCGAGGCTCGAGGATGAGGATTAAGAAACGTTAATCCCGCCGAAATCGTAGGGCAGGGGATGGCGCCCGGAGAGGGCGGACGCTACGTCTTCTAGGCCCATGCGGATGCCGGGATACACGTTCTTGCTGTTCTTCGTCGTGACGGGGCTGGTGCTCGCCCTGATCAACCGGCACGCCTATCACTGGATCACTCGGTCCTTCGCGCCGTCGCCGCGCGTGCGTCGCCTGATTGTTTTCGTTTTGGTGAGCTCGATGGGCGGCATGGTGTTGGGCCGCCTGTTCGATCTGATGTGGAAGGAGGCGCCCGTGAAGTGGCTGCTCTTCTACGCCGGCACCGTGCAGCTGGGCGTGTTGATGAGCGTGGGGCTGCTCTTGCCGATCGATCTCGCGCGACTCGTGATCCGCGGCGTCGAGCGGCTGCGCGCCGGGCGCGAACCGGCGGCGGCGGGCGTCGTGGATGCGACGGACGCGCCGGTCGCGACGCCTGTCGTGGCGGATGCGCCGTCGCTGAACGCCGAAGCGTTGCCGCGCCGCGCGTTCCTCGCGCAGGCGGCGGCGGGCTCCGCCTTCCTGATCGGCGGGTCGAGCTCGCTCTACGGTGCCCTCGTCGAGCGCCACGACTACGAGGTCGAGGACGTGCCGGTGCGGATCCCCGGGCTCTCGCGGGAGCTCGACGGGTTCACGATCGTGCAGCTGTCGGACGTGCACATCGGTCATTTCGTCGCCGAGCCGGAGCTAGCCGCCGCGGAGGAGCTCGTGAGGCGCGCCAAGCCGGATCTGATCGTGCTCACCGGGGACCTTCTGGATCACGACCCGGCACTGGCGCATCGGCTCGGCACGTTCGCGCGGCGTCTCGGGCCGCTCGCCCGCGAGGGCGTCGCGGCGATCTCGGGCAATCACGACTTTTACGCGGGCATCCGCCCGTTCGAGCAAGCGCTCGAGGGCGCGGGGGCGACGCTCCTGCGCAATCGCGGTCGCGTGATCGGGACCGGCAACGCACGCTTCGCGCTGCTCGGTGTGGACGACATCTGGGCTCGGCGGCGGCGCGGCGGGCCCGATCTCGAGCGCGCCATCCAGTCGCTGCCGAGCGTCGACGGCAGCGCCGCCCGCTCGCGCGATCTGCCGCGCATCCTGCTCTGCCACAACCCGAGCTACTTCGAAGAGTCGGCGGGCCAGATCGCGCTCCAGCTGTCGGGTCACACGCACGGCGGCCAGGTGAACCTCGTCGTCAACCCGGCCGAATGGTTCGTCAAGCGCGGCTGGGTCCGCGGCCGCTACGACTTCAAAGGCTCCCAACTGTACGTCAACCGCGGCTTCGGCACCGTCGGCCCCCCCGCCCGCGTGGGGTCGCCGCCTGAGATCAGTCGCATCGTGTTGACGGCGTAGCGGTGGACTGGTGCGGTTGGGGGTGACTGAGAACTCGGTTTTGCCGCCAAGACGCCAAGGGAGACGCCAGGGCCCGCCAGCGGAGGTTTTTT
>DASXWF010000626.1:0-2399 GCA_036503835.1 Polyangiaceae bacterium
CCTCGTCGATGCTGTCGGCTTCGACGATGTTGAAGCCGGCGATCATCTCTTTCGTTTCAGCGAAAGGACCGTCGAGCGTCGTCTGGCGGCCGCCGCGAATCCGCACGGATTTCGCCGCCGAGGGCGCCGCAAGGATCTGCGAGTCGAGCAGCTTGCCCTCGTCCTTGAGGTCGTCGGCATGAGCGAGGCAATGGCGCATCCGCGAGTCGAACTCTCCTTTGGGGAGCTCGTCGAGCAGCGATTGGTCGTTGTAGATCAGCAGCATGAACTTCACGAAACCCTCCGCCGTCCTCAAACTACGCGCCGACGCGCCGATTTTCGAGGCCTGTCCCCCGAGGTGTCCATAGGGAAGGGCTCCTGTGCTACCGTCTTCGCCCGAGGCAGACATGGAAGCAGCACGCGTGCGGGCGGTCCTGTTCGTCAAAGATCTCGAGAAGGTCGCGGCTTTCTACGTCGGCGCTCTCGTGCTGACGCGCCTTTCCGGTGACAAAGATCACGCGGTTCTCGAGTGCGACGGCTTCGAGCTCGTCGTTCACCAAATCCCGAAGCAGATCGCGGACACTATCGTGATCGCGCAGCCGCCGATCAGGAGAATATGGGGCGCGATTCGCCTCGACTTTCCCGTGGCGAACGTCGCCGACAGCCGCAAGCTCGCGCGCGCGCTCGGCGGCGAGGTCGACGACGCTCCGCCGGCGTGGGCCGATGCCAGTGCGAATCTCTTTTTCGGCCACGACCCCGAAGGCAATCAATTCGGTATCAGCCAACGCTAGTTGGCACTACCAGGCTGCGTGAGTGCCGCTGACATAGGTGTCGGGCACCTCAGTCGTGCTCGGCGCCCAAGAATGCAGGGTTGCCACGGCGCGCCTAACGATTTACCTCGCGCTCGAAGCGGAGCAAACGCGATTTCGCGACCTCGAACCCGTGCTTGGCTCGCGTGAGTGCGCCAAAAGTCTGGTCTCGTTCGCCGTGCCAAGCCGTCAGCTCGAGCCGGTAAGCCGTGCGTGCTGCGTCGAGCGCGTCAAGAAGGGCGCGCCATTCGCTTCGCTCCATCTGTGCGGAGCTGAACGGCGGAAGCCGCGAAACGGCAGCAGCGGTCGGTGTGAATGACGGCGGGAAGGGCTTCCATTGCAGCTCGGAGGTCGCGAGCGCATTGCGGCCGACGAGGCGCAGCGCGAACACGATGGCCGCCGCAACGAGCGCGGCGTTCAATGTCAACCCGGCGACGATCCAGCTGGTCATCGGCGACGCCATCCTCGGCCAATGTGTGAGCCTACGCCGCGCGACACCGAATGGCGAGCCGGCCGCGTGACGAACAACCATGGCAGCTTCTATACTGCGCGACGCTAATCACTCGATGCCCGAGTGGCGGAACTGGTAGACGCAGCGGACTCAGACAACACAAATTGAGCCCTCGCGGGGAAATCCTCGAGGTGAAGCCCGTCAAACTCGGCGAAGGCCCTGAGCGTAGAGCTCGAGCTCACGCCGAGCCAAGCCTCGATCCAAAACGTTCGAGGAAGGTGTAGAGAGCAGACGGCGGGCACCTAAGGCCGCAAGGCTATGGTGAAGGCGTGCTCCAGACCACGAACCGCGCGGCATAGATGGCCCGCGCGGGCGGCGAAAGCCGAAGTGGCACGAAAATCCGCCGCCTAATAAGCGTGTCGGTTCGACTCCGACCTCGGGCACCACTTTCAACAGCGGCAGCTTCGCGCCACGGGGCCGCCAACATCGCGCCCCGATGCAGCGCAGCGACTTTCATTACGATCTTCCGCCCGAGTTGATCGCGCAGGTGCCGCTCGAGGAGCGGCGCGCCAGCCGCTTGCTCGTGCTCGACGGTGCCACGGGTGCCACGGAGGATCGGCTGTTCGTCGACTTGCCGGGCCTGCTGCGCTCGGGCGATCTGCTCGTTTTCAACGACACGCGCGTGCTGCCCGCGCGGGTCATCGGGCGGAAGCCGACAGGCGGGCGCGTCGAGCTGCTGCTCGAGCGGTTGCTCGGGCCGCGCAGCGCGCTCGTGCAGCTGCAGGCGAGCCACAAGCCGGCGCCGGGAAGCTACGTCGAGCTGGCCGCGGGCGCGAAAGCGCGGGTCGGCGCGCGCAGGGCGGAGCTCACCGAGATCGAGCTCGACCGCGACGTCGTCCCGTTCCTCGAAGCGCACGGGGAGACGCCGCTGCCGCCGTATATCGCACGCAGAGCGGACGCGGCGGATCGCGAGCGATACCAGACCGTGTTCGCGCGCGCGCCGGGTGCGGTCGCGGCGCCGACGGCCGGGCTCCACTTCGATGCCGCGATGTTGGAAGCGCTTGCGGCGCGCGGCGTCGAGCGTACGTTCTTGACGCTGCACGTCGGCGCCGGGACGTTCGCGCCCGTTCGCACGCAACGCATCGAGGATCACGAGCTGC
>DASXWF010000627.1:0-7958 GCA_036503835.1 Polyangiaceae bacterium
CCCGTCGCTGCGAGTCCGATTCGCCGGCGATCCGGAGCCGGCCGAGTTCGTGGAGGTCCGGCCGATCGGAGATCTGCATACGCGGGTCGGAGCGCCTGACGAGGCCGCGGAGCGGCTCAAGGGCTTGCTGGAAGCACAGCGTGCGCTCGGCGCCGCCACGGATCTCGAGAGCGTGGTGACGGTGCTGGCGGACGCCGCGCTCGGACTCGTGCCGCGGGCGACGCACGCCACGGTCGCGCTGTGCGAGCGCGGCGACGAGAAGGGCCGAAACGCGCTCGTCAGCGTGGTCACGCGCGTGCGGGGTCGCGACGGGCGGCCGGCGGCTCCGCCGGAGCAGGTTCCGATCACGCGCAGCATCGCGAAGAAGGTGGTGCGGGAGCGCGCGGCGGTGCTCGCCGTGGACGCGCCGAGCGAAGCGTTCAGCTCCGAGTCGCTCCTGGGCGCGAACATCCAGAGCACGATCGGCGTGCCGCTCTGGAAGGGCAACGAGATCCTCGGGGTGCTTCAGGTGGACAGCCGCGGCGCGCCGGTGATGTTCGGCGCGCGCGACGTGGACGCGCTCGGCGTGCTGGCGGCGGACGCTTCGCTCGCGGTCGCGAACGCCCGCCTGATTGCGCGGCTCAGCGCGGCCGAGCGACGGCTCGAAGGCGAGAACCAGTTCTTGAAAGGCCGCGAGCGCGCGCGCAGCGGCGAGCTCACGATCGTCGGCAAGAGCCGCGCGATGGAGGAGCTGTTGCGGCAGCTCGACAAGGTCGTCGATACGCGCGTGAGCGTGCTCATCGAGGGCGAGACCGGCACGGGCAAGGAGCTGATCGCCTCCGCGCTGCATCACCGCTCGCGCCGGCGCGACAAGCTGTTCGTCGCGCAGAACTGCGCGGCGTTCCCCGAACAGCTACTGGAGAGCGAGCTCTTCGGGCACAAACGCGGCGCGTTCACGGGGGCGACGGACGAGAAGAAGGGCCTGTTCGAGGTCGCGGACGGCGGAACGCTCTTCCTCGACGAGATCGGCGAAATGCCGACCGGCCTGCAGGCGAAGCTCTTGCGCGTGCTCCAGGAGGGCGAAATCCGCCCGATCGGTGCGACCAGCGTACGGCACGTGAACGTGCGCATCGTCGCCGCCACGCACCGCAAGCTCGAGGACGAGGTGGCCGCGGGCCGCTTTCGCGAAGACCTCTACTACCGGCTCAAGGTATTTCCGTTGCGCGTTCCGCCGTTGCGCGAGCGTCGCGAAGACATCCCTCCGCTCGCCCAGTATTTCCTCGAACGCTACGCGCGCGAGATCGGCAAACCCGTGGCCGGTTTTGCACGAGAGACGTTGACCGCTCTCCAGGGCCACGCGTGGCCCGGCAACGTGCGCGAGCTCGAGAACGAAATCCAGCGCCTGGTGATCCAGGTCGATCCGGGCGCCTTCCTCGGCCCCGAGCTCCTCAGCGCGAGCGTGCGTGGGGCCGAGACCCTGGCCGCTCGCGCGCCGGCCACGGCCGGCACGCTGAAGGACCGCGTCGAACAGGTCGAACGCATCATTTTGCTCGAGGTCCTGCGCGAGCACGACAACAACAAGACGAGCGCGGCGAAGGCCCTCGGGATCACGCGCGAGGGCCTTCACAAGAAGCTCAAGCAGCTCGGTATCGCCTGAGCCCACGTTGGCGGTGGCCGCGTTGACGTCGGCCGAACGCCGGCCGTCGTTCACCGACGGCGCGGGGGCGTTCGCCGGTGACCTCGGGCCGGTGAAGGCTTCCTCCCCTAGGTTGGGATCATCCGGACGGCACGGCGCCGCCGGAGACGATCCGCCATGGCCCGCAGCGAAATCCGCAGAAAAGATGCCGCACGCGCGGCAACGCCGGGCGTCTGGGCCGTCCTCGTGGCCACGCTCAGGGCTGTCGTTCGCTGGTTCGGGCGGCTCCTCGGGCGGTCGGGCGGAGAGCCGGCGCGGATTGGTCCCTACACGCTCGAGGAGAAGATCGGCGAGGGCGGAATGGGCGTCGTGTACAGGGCGCGCCACGAGCTCTTGGACCGTCCGGCGGCGATCAAGCTCCTGGCGCCGGGGCGCGAGCGCGAAGAGGACGTGAAGCGCTTCGAGCGCGAGGTCCGCATCACGAGCCTGCTCACGCACCCGAACACGATCGCCGTTTACGATTTCGGGCGCACGAAAGAAGGGGCGTTCTATTACGCAATGGAGTACGTCGAGGGGCTCGACCTGCAAGCGCTGGTCGAGGCCGAGGGGCCGCAGTCGCCCGCCCGCGTGGCACATCTTCTGGCGCAGCTCGCCGGCGCGCTCGACGAGGCGCACTCGGCAGGGCTCGTGCATCGCGACGTCAAGCCCGCGAACCTGATGGTGTGTGCGCGCGGCCGTGCCAACGACGTGCTCAAGGTGCTCGATTTCGGCCTCGTGAAGAGCGAGTCGAGCAGCGACATCGATCAAGACGAGGCTCGGCGCGTCATCGGGACGCCGCTCTACCTGTCCCCCGAGTCGATCACGGCACCGGAGAGTCTCGATGCGCGCAGTGACCTCTACGCGCTCGGCGCGGTCGGCTACTTCCTGCTCACGGGCGTGCCGCCGTTCTCGGGGACGAGCCTGATCGACGTCTGCGTGCGGCATCTCCACGAGCCGCCCCGACCACCTTCCGAACGTCGCGCCGGGATCCCCCGCGCGCTCGAAGCCCTGATCCTCGCCTGTCTCGCGAAATCGCCCGATCGCCGGCCCGAAAGCGCCGCCGCCGTCCGGCTCGCGCTGCTCGACCTCGCCGCAGAGTGGTCCGGAGAGCCGGCTGCCGCGAACCCGGCGGTCCAAAGTGCCGGCATGACGCGGAGCGGAACTCGGCTACGCTCCGCGGCGGCGTAATGGGAAGGCTTCCGTCCAGCGGCGCGCGGCGCTCGGCGCGAGATCGGCGTGCTCGCTGAGCTTCGAGAGACGTTCGCGCGCTACGCCGCGTCGCTCGGGAGCGGCGCCGCGTGGCTCGTGGTCTTCGCCGGCCTGGTGGCGCTGTTCGGAGTTGCGGTGCACCGCGGGCTTCCGCCGAAGCACCACGCCCGCATCACGCTCGCCTGCGTCGCGATCGCCGCGCTGTTCGCCGTGATCCATGCGTGGCGCCTGCGCTGGATCGGCGACGACGCCTTCATCTCCTTTCGGTATGCGGACAACTGGGCCAACGGCAAGGGCCTGGTCTTCAACGCCGGGGAAAAGGTCGAGGGCTACACGAACTTCTTGTGGACGGCGATCCTGACGCTCGGTGTCGTCGCCGGGGCGCACCCGGCCGTGCTCTCGGTCGTGCTCACGCTCGCGAGCCTCGCGGGTTCGATCGCGCTCGGCTCGTTGCTCGCGCGCCGGCTCCTGCCACCCGGCGCGCCGTTGCCGGGAGTGCTCGCAGGAGCCGCCCTTGCCGCGAACTACAGCTACGCGTCGTTCGGAACGAGCGGACTCGAAACCGTTCCGGCCGCGCTCTTGATGCTGCTGGCGGTCGAGCGCGCCGTGGCGGGCGCGACGCTCGTGTCGGCGTCGGCGGGGATCCTCGCGGCGCTCGCGCACCCGGACCACATCTTGCTCTACGCGGGGCTCGGGCTTGCGATCGCGCTCGCTCCGGGGCCGCGCGTGCGGCGGGTCGCGCTGTACGCCGCGCCGCTCTTCGGACTGTTCGTGCCGTATTACCTGGCGCGCTTCGCGTACTACGGGGATTTCTTCCCGAACACGTACTACGCGAAGAGCGGCGGTGCGGCGTACTTCTCTCAAGGCTTCGCGTACGTCGCGCTCTCCGCGCTGGCCTCGGGCTTCGCGTTCGCGCTGCCGCTCGCCGTCTGGGGCGCCTTCCGCAGGCGCTCGGACGTGTTCGGGCGCTACGTGCTGATCGCGTTGCCGCTCTATCTCGCGTACGTCGCCAAGGTCGGCGGCGACTTCATGTTCGGGAGGCTGCTCTGCGTCACGATGCCGCCGCTGTTGGTCTCGGCGGAGCTCGCGTTTCGGGAGCTCGTCGCGAAGAAGCGCTGGAAATTTGCGGTCCCGGCGGGGGTCGCGCTCACATTACCGGCGGTTCCGAACGGGATCTTCCGGCCCCAGGAAGACTTCCACGCCATCTGCGACGAGCGCACCTGGTACCCGCTGACGGGCCTCCGGCCGGTGAAGCTCGAAGAGGAGTTCAGCTACCGCACGGACGCCATGCTCGCGGCCTTCGCGCAGGCGCCACGCCCGCCGCGCGTCGGGTTCTGCTGCGTCGGCATCATGGGGTACCGCACCGGGTACCCGCTCCTCGACATGTTCGGGCTCACGAGCCGTGAGATCGCCCACATGCCGATCCGCAAGCGCGGCAGGACGGGTCACGAGAAGATGGCGAGCCCCGGTCACGTCTTCGCCTTCGACGCCGATTTCGCGAGCGGTCCGCTCTGGCCGAGCGAGCAGGAAGCGTGGGCCAAGCTCCGCATCGGCGGCTTCGAATACACGCTCGCCAAGTACGATCCGGTCTTCTTCGCCGGATTGAGAAAGTCCGAGGCCACCGACGCGCCCGACATCGAACGCATGCTCCGCGACTACTCGGCCTCCGGCAAGAGTCCCGAGCGGCTCGCGTGCGACCTCTGGTTCTTCGATCAGCTCTACTTTTCCCACGGCGGCGACGGCTCGCTCCGCCAGGCGTTCACCGCCCGGCTCGTGGAGAAGGTGCCCGAATGGGCCGGGATCGCCGGGCTGCTCACCGCGCAACCCGCGGAGCGCTATCCGGGCTTCCGCGCGCGGCGACGCTTCGATTTCGAGGATTTTCGCGGTTTCTCCGTGCGCGGCAAGGCCTTCGGCGACGCTCCTGCGAGCAGCGAGGCCCTCGGGCAAGCCCGCGTGTACGGGCAGCGCGGGCGTTTCGCGAACAGCTACCACCCGAGCCAGGGCGACGCTCCGACCGGCACGCTGATCTCGGAGAAGTTCACGCTTGAGGGTGATGCGCTCACCTTCCGCATCGGCGGCGGCGCCAAGCGCGGTCGGGAGGAGGTTCGCCTGCTGGTCGACGGACGCAGCGTGCGGAACGCGACGGGGTGCGACAGCGAGGTGCTCGGGCGCAGGGTGTTTTCGATCGCCGAGTTTCGGGGCCGCGAGGCCCAGCTCGAGATCGTGGACAAGGACCGCGGCAACTGGGGACACGTAGTGGTCGACGAGGTCATCGAGTGGAGCCGAAGCGAATAGCGATCGCGGCGGTGGGAGCCGTGCTGGTCGTGGCGTTCCTCGCCCACGCGGCCTACTACCACCCGTTTCTCTCCGACGATGCGCTGATCTCGCTCCGCTATGCCAAGCGCTGGATGACGGGGCACGGGCTGACCTGGACGGACGGAGAGCGCGTCGAGGGTTACACCAATTTCCTGTGGGTGATCCTGTCGGGGATCGGCGGGGGGCTCGGCTTCGGTTACATCACGAGCGCGCGCGCGCTCGGCGTGATCGGCGGGCTCGCGGCGCTGTTCGCGGCCGGATTCGACCCGGCGCGGCGCGCGCTGTCGGTTCCGCGCTGGTGCGTCGGCGGCGGTCTGCTCGTGACGAGCGCGCCGCTCGCGATCTGGGCGGTCGGCGGGCTCGAGCAGACGTTCATGGCCGGGTTGCTCGCGCTCGCGTTGCGAGGGGTCGAGCTCACCGAAGACGAGGCTCCGCGCCTGCGCCGCCTGCTGCCCGCGGGTGTCGCGTTCGCGGCGCTCGCGCTCACTCGCGCCGACGGATTCGTGCTGGTGGGCGCCGCGCTCGCCGCCGTTGCCGTCGCGGCACCCGCGCGCCGGACCGGGTTCGTCCGCGCGGCGCTGCTCGCGTGGCCGTCGCTGGTCGCGCTCGTGCTTCAGCTCGGGTTTCGCCTCGCTTACTATGGCGACTTTCAGCCGAACACGGCGCGGGTCAAGCTCGCGCTCACCACGCAACGCTTGTCCGACGGCGGGATGTACGTGCTCCGCGGGGAGCGGGCGGGCGCGGTCGTGCTCGCGCTGGCGCTCGTCGCGAGCGCGCTCGCGCTGCGGCGCGGCGCCGGGCGCAAGCTCGTCGTACCGTGGGCGGTCACGCTCGTCTGGCTCGGCTACGTCGGCTTCGTGGGGGGCGACATTTTCCCGGGATTTCGCCAGCTCGTCCCGGCCCTCGTGCCCCTCTGCCTGCTCTGCGGGGATGAAGCCGAAGCGCTCTGGTCCCGTGTCAGGCAGCGCCCGGCGCCGGCGTTCGGAGCACTTTTCGTAGCGCTGGGCGCCAACGGCTACCTGCAGTTCACGAACGGCGAGAACCAGCGCGCGAAGGCCGAGCGCTGGGAGTGGGACGGGCTCGCCATGGGGCGTACGCTCCGGGCGGCCTTCGGCGAGCAGCGACCGCTGCACGCGATCGACGCCGCGGGTGCCCTGCCGTTCTGGTCGGAGCTGCCGAGCCTGGACATGCTCGGCCTGAACGATCGCCACATCGCCCGCACGCGCTCCAAGGACTTCGGCAAGGGCTTCATGGGACACGAGCTCGGGGACGGCGCTTACGTGTTCCGGCGCAAGCCCGACCTCATCACCTTCAACTGGCCTGCGGGGACCTGGGATCCGGAGCTGCTCTCCGGGCGCCAGCTGCTCGGCATGCCGGAGTTTCGCGCCACGTATCAATGGATTCGCGTGGCGGCGGCGTTCGGCAACCGCGCGATCGGTGAGATCTGGGTGCGGCGTGAGGGCGGCAAGCTCGGAGTGGTTCGCAACGCCGAGGGCATCCAGATCCCCGGCTATTTCTTGACCGGACAGGAGTCACCGGCGGCGGCGCGCCTGAACGAGGCAGGTCGCTTGGCTGCGGAGCTTTCGCTCGCGGAGCCCGGAGTTCTGCCCGCGATCGAGCTGCCGGCCGGACGTTTCCGCCTCGAGTTGCTCCCGCCCGCGGAGGACGCGCTTCTGGACCTGCGTTGCGACGGAACCTCGATGCGGCGCCTCGGCCCCGCGGGGGCCAAGGATGTCGTGTTCGAGCTCGAACATGCGACGCCGATCGGGATTTCCCTGGCGCCGCCGCGAGCGGAAACCTCACTGACACTCGCGACCGTGCGCTTCGTACGCGTGGTCGAGCCCGGGCCGACGTTCGCTTGCAGCGACGGGCCTCTGCACGTCTCCGCCAGCGACCTACCGCACGAGCCTTTGGCGAATGCGCCTGCGGCCCACCCGCGCCATCGGCTCTTCGGCAAGCCCGGCCTGGTCCTCGAGCTCGGCCAGCCCGGTAGCGCGCACTCCGTCGAAATCGGGCTCAGTCCGGGCAGTTACCAGGTCGAGCTCCGGCAGGACTCGACAATCATCGCCTCACGGCGGATCCGTGAAGATCGCGAGAAGCAGAGCGGCGTACAGCGCTTCGACCTCGACCGTAAATTTTCGGACCGGCCGTCGAGCATCACGATCCGCCCCAATTCGGGACGCGGGAAACAGGCTGCCGCAAGCGGCGCCGGAGCTCGGCACTCGCTCACGCACGTGAAGCTTTCCGATTGATCGGACGGCAGTATTCTTGGCTCAGTGCCGGCTCGACCCAGACTTTTCGCGCTCGCGGCGGCGACGTCCCTGACCTTCGCCGGAACCGCGGGCGCGGAGGAAGCGTGGCTGGCTGCGAGCGGCAGCTGCAGCGCGAGCGCGACCGAAGTCGGGCGGCGGGTCGACGCAGCGCTCGCGGGGTCGCGCTCGAAAAGCGCGAGAGCCGTGATTTCGACCGCGGAATCCGAGAACGGCGTTCACGTTACGGTCGACCTGTGGCTCGGAAGGAACGACGCCGGCAGCAAGAGCTTGCTCGTGCCCAGCTGTGAGGAGGCGATCGACGCCGCGGTCCTCGTTCTGGCGGTTGCACTCGGTGAGCCGTCGCGGGGTGCCCCTGAACCAGTTCCCCACGCCTCCGGAGCTCGAGAACCCTCCGGCGCGGTCGCCGAACGCGCGCTCGTACCGGCGACCGCCCAGACCTGGACCGCCACGGGCGTCAGCGAGCGGCAGGCACCGGTCGCCGATGGCGCCGAGTCGAAGCGGCCGGC
>DASXWF010000628.1:0-6937 GCA_036503835.1 Polyangiaceae bacterium
GCCGGTGCTCGTCGACGACGCCGACGCCCTCGATGCGAAGAGCGCCGAGCGACTGCAGGCGGCGCGTGCGGCGGGGGCACGCTTGATCCTGGTCGGGGGCGCCCGCTTTCAGGAGGGCGCGCGCGAGTTCGCGGTGCCGCCGCTCGACGAACGGGCTGCCGTGGAGCTCGTGCGCCGCGCCGTCCCGTCGCTCACGGATACGCTGCAAAAGCGCGTCGTGGACATGGCCGGCGGCCGCCCGGGCGAGCTTCGCCGCCTCGTGCGTCTGATCGCTTCGGACGCGGTGGCCTCGACGCAGGACATCGAGCGCAAGCTCGGTGCGTCGGAGGATCGTGGGACCGTTCCGAGCGACGGCCTCGAGCGTGCGCTCTATTACCTCGACCGCGGGCGCTTCAACGACGCCAAGGCCGCGCTCGACCTCCTGGGCGAGGATTCGCGCGTCGCGGCGGTCGTCGCGCGCGCGCGGCTCTACCTCGGGCTGGGAGACGCGGCCGCCGCGCTCGCGGAGCTCCAGCGTGCCTCGCTCGACGGCGCGAGCGAGAGCGACCGCCTGCGTCACCGTGTCTATCTCGGCCGCGCCTACGTCGGAGCGGGCAAGTACGCGGAGGCGCTGGCCGAGCTCGAATCGCTCGCCGGGCTCGAAGACGCGCTCGGGGCCGAGGCGCTCGCCTACATGGGCCTGGCGCTCTCGTTGCTCGGGCGCCACGACGAGGCACGCGGCCGGCTCGATCAGGCGGGGGCGCGCGCCGATAAGCTGGGTTCGGCGCGCATTCAGGGGATCGTGCTCGCCTGCGTGGGTCTGGCCCTACAACGCGCGGACCTCGGCGATCCGGCGCGCGCCGCTTACCAGCGCGCGCTCGAAGCCGCGGAGCGCGCGAGCGACGCCGGTACGCTGGCGATGGTGCAGCTGAACCTCGCCGGGTTGCTCAAGATTCAGGGCAACATCGCGGGTGCCATCGAGCTGTTCGAGGCGGCCGCCGACATGGGCCGGCGCTCGGGTCGGAGAGCCACGGCTCGCCAGGCCCTCTTGAACCTCGCGAACACCGACCTTTACCTCGGGCGCCTCGCGCGCGCGCGCACCAGCATCGACGCGCTCGAGGAGCAACGCGATCAGCTCCCGCAGATCATGCGGCCGCAGCTTTTGGGGCTCGAAGCGGAGCTCGCGGTACGGCTCGGGCAGGCCGAGCGCGCGGTCGAGCTGATGGACGAGTGTGCGGCGGCCTACGAAGCGCTCGGCCACGGCGTGGAGGTCGCGGAGGCGCGCCTCGAGGCGACGCTGATGGCCGCGCGCGCGCCCGCGCCGGACCTCGCGGCGCTGCGCCGTCGCGTCAACCTGGCCCGTGAAGCGCTGGGCGAGTCGCGGGCGCACCGCGCGTTGCTCCTGCTCGCGAGCGCCCGCGTCGCGGAGATCGCCGGCGACGAACCCAACGCCCGCAGCGGCTTCGACGCCGCGATCGCCGCGGCGCGCGAGGCCGGGCAGAAGGAGTGGGTCTGGCGCGCGCTCGAAGCGCGGGCGCGGCTCGAAGAGCTCGGCGGACAGCCGCTGCTCGCGCGTCGCGATCGCGAAGAGGCACTGGCGGTCCTGGAGGAGATCGGCGCACGCCTGCCACGCGATCTGCGCGAGGTGTACTGGAACGATCCGCGCCGCCGCCAGCTGCGCGGCCTGATGCCCGGGCAGGCGGTCGCGACGGCCGCCACCGAGCTCGTGCCCTGGGGTCCGCCGCGTGCTTCGCTCGCGCGCTCGGCCACGACGCTGACGGGGCTCGGCGGCACCGCCTCTCAGCACGCGACCTCGCTCGAGCACAAGCTGGCGCGCATCCTGGAGGTGAACGCGGAGCTCGTCGGTGAGCTCGACATCGAGCGGCTGACCTCGCGCGTCACGGACCACGCGGTGGATCTCGCGCGCGCGGAGCGCGGCTTCGTGCTCTTGCGCGCGGACGACGGAACGCTCGCGATCCACACCTCGCGCGGGCGCGGGGTCGACGACGGACACGCCCAGTTCTCTCGCTCGATCGCGACCGAAGTCATCGAAACGCGCGAGCCCGTCGTGGCCGTGAACGCCCGCGCCGACGAGCGGGTCGGGGCGTTCGCTTCCGTGCACCAGATGATGCTGGAGTCGGTGGCCTGCGTTCCGATCCTCGCTCCGTCGGGCGGGGCGATCGGCGCGCTCTACGTCGAGACGCGGCTCAGGCGCGGCTCGCATTTCGAGCGCGAGCTGCCGACCCTGCAGGCCTTCGCGGATCAAGTGGCGATCGCGCTCGAGAACGCGCGCCTGATCCGCGAAAACCGCGAGCGCGCGGACGAGCTGGTCGCCGCCAACGAGAGCTTGAAGGAGGCGCACGAGCGGCTCGAGGAAGCGCTCGGCGACCGGACCGCGCAGCTGAGGCGCGCGCAGAAGAAGCTGCGCGTGGCCCGCGATACGCTGTACGGACACTTCGGCTATCAGGGGCTGGTCGGAACCAGCGCGGCGATGCGTCGCGTGTACGCTCTCATCGACCGGCTCAAAGACACCGACGTCCCCGTGTTGATCACCGGCGAGAGCGGGACGGGGAAAGAGATGGTGGCGCGCGCCATTCACGCGTCCTCGCCGCGCAACGCCGCCAAGTTCCTGGGCGTCAACTGCGGGGCCATTCCCGAGAACCTGCTCGAGAGCGAGCTCTTCGGGCACGTGAAGGGCGCCTTCACCGGCGCCGATCGCGACCGCAAGGGCCTGTTTCGCGAATGCGAGTCCGGCACGATCCTGCTCGACGAGGTCGGCGAAACCCCGAAGAAGATGCAGGCCGGGCTCTTGCGGGTGCTGCAAGAGCACAAGGTGCGCCCGGTCGGCGGTACGCAGGAAGAGCCGGTGAACGTGCGCGTGATCTTCGCCACCAACAAGGATCTGGGCGAGCTCGTGCAGGCGGGCCAGTTTCGCGACGACCTGTACTATCGCATCCACGTCGTCGAGGTGCGGCTACCGGCGCTGCGCGAACGCACGGAGGACATTCCCCAGCTCGTGGACTACTTCCTCGGCATCTTCGCGGCCCGTTACAAGCGTGACAAGAAAGCGATCTCGCGCGACGCGATCCGGCGCCTCTCGGACTACGACTGGCCCGGCAACGTACGCCAGCTCGAAAATGTGCTGCTCAACGCGTGGGTGATGAGCGAGGAGCCGGAGCTGCTCGCCGAGGACATCGAGCTCCCCGACGGCTGGATCGACGTGGCCGCCGAACGCGAAGCCTCCGGTCCGCAGGCGTCGACGGGCGCCGTCGAGCCCGCGCTGGCTCCGCCGCAGAAGAAAGGCACCGTGTCGGAGCACCGGCGCGACGAGCGCGAGCGCATCATCGCGGCGCTCCGCAGCTGCAACTGGAACCGCGTGAAGGCCGCGGAGTTGAGCGGCATCCCGCGCCGCACCTTCTACCGGCGCCTGCGCGAGTACGGCATCCAATGAGCGAGGCTGCGGCATGGAAATCCGTCCCTTCGACGACGCCGACGAAGAGCAGGTGATCGCGCTCTGGGAGCGCTGTGGCCTCGTGCGGCCCTGGAATGACCCGCAGAAGGACATCGCGCGCAAGCGCCGCGTGCAACCCGAGCTATTTCTCGTGGGCGTGAGCGAGGGGGCCCTCGTGGCCACGGCGATGGCCGGGTACGACGGGCACCGCGGCTGGGTGAACTACGTCGGAGTCGACCCGGCCTGCCGGCGCCGTGGTTTCGGACGGGCCTTGATGTCGGAGGTCGAGCGCCGGCTGCGCGAGCTCGGGTGTCCGAAGCTGAACCTTCAGATCCGTCGCGACAACCTGCAGGCGATCGCGTTCTACGAGGGCATCGGTTTTCGCGACGACGCCGTCGTGAGCTTCGGCAAGCGGCTCGAGCGCGACGACTAGTGCACCGCGGGGCCGGCGCTACGGCTCGGCGGCGCTACTCTCGGCAGATCACGGTCGACGCGACGTCGCCTGCGAACTCTTCGATGTCGAAGGCGTCGTACTCGTTGCTGGCGAGCAGAATGCGCGTGGCTTTTCCGGGAGCGCTGACGGCGACGCCGCCGAGCCCGAAATCCCCCGCCCCCGCGCCGGCGTACACGGTTTCGCCGCACAACGTGGCCGCGCCGAGCTCCAGATAGTCGGCCCGCATCCGTTCGAAGGTGCCGGGGGCGAGGATCTCCCCGCCTTCGAGCGCGATGATCCAGCGCTCGAGGTCCTCGACGGTGGAGACGAGCCCGCCGTTTCCGACGAGCGCCCACGTATACGGCCACGTGGCGGGATCGTTGTCGCCGAACGTGTCGGAGCCGTAACCGACGGCCGTTTGCACGCTTTGCCAGAGCTCTTCGGAGTAGAACCCGCTTTCGCGCATGCCGGCGGGTGCGAAGAGCTCGTCGTGGACGAACGCGGTGTACGCCTTTTCGGAGACGGTCTCGACGATGTCGGCGAGCAGCGTGTAGCCTGCGTTCGAGTACTCTTCGTCCGTGCCCGGTTCGAACAAGAGCTCCTGGGCGAGGATGCGCGCACGCGCCTCGCTTCGGGTCATCGGTTCGAAGTCGCCCTCGGTATCGTGATAGGTGTCGAAGCCGGCCTGGTGCTGGATGATCTGCAGGAGCGTGATTTCGGCCTTGTCGTCGGGTACGTCGGGCAGCACGCTCGCGAGCGTGTCGTTCACCGACAATATTTCACGCTCGTCGAGCAGGTACACGGCGGCGGCGGTGAAGTCCTTGAGGAGTGAGCCCACGTCGAACGCCGTGCGGGTCGTGTTGGGCGTGTCCGTGGCGCGGTCGGCGAGACCGAAGCCCTTCGCGTAGGCTCGCCGGCCGTCGACGCTGACGAGGGCGGCGCCGACGAACCCGTCCTCGGCGGCGCCGGCGAAGAGCGCTTCGAGCTCCGCGTCGCCGGGTTCGCCGGCAGGCGGGTCGGGATTCGGGCTGGAATTCGAGCAAGCGCAGAGGGAGGAGAGGAGGAGCGCGAGCCAGGCAGCGCTCCGGAGCGAGAGGTAGTGCGGCACGAGCAGTTCATGGACGCGGCGCGCGATTTCCGTGTCGAAATCGTCGCCGACTACTCGACCTCGTCCGCGGCGCACGAGCGCGCGACGGCGGCGCGCTGGATCGACGTGGGCTCGGCGCGCGAGAAGGCCGCGGCCTCCCTGCGCGCCTCCGCGACGCGGCCGGCGGCGCACAGGGCGAGGACGCGAAGGGCGCTGCGCTCCGCGAGAAAGCGTGGGTCGGCGGGGTGGGCGTCGAGCACGCCGAGGGCCAGGCTTCCGTCCCCGGCGCGTAGCGCAGCCTGGGCTTCCGCGAGGACGGCGAGCTCCGCGCGAGCGGTCGCGGGGCGCGAAAGCTCGATCGGTGCCGTTGCTTCCGGTGGCGAACCTGCCGGCCCACGAGAGGACGGTTTCGGCGCGGCGACCGTCGCAGGCGGATTCGCAGCGGTGACTTCGCGTGGCGCGACCTGGCTGGTCGCCGGCTGAGGACGAGCGGCGGCGCTTCGGGCAGGCTGCGCAAGGTACGCAGGCGCGGATGTCTCGGAAACGAGGAGCTTTGCGCCCGCGACGACACCCAGCATCACGACCGTCCCCTTGAGCGCATTCACGCCCAACCCCGAACCCAGCTTCGAGAGCTTCGAGCCGCCTGCCGCCGCTCCCGCGACCACTCCGGCCGCCAGCGCCACCCGCACCGCCCGCAGCACGCGCTGCTCGTCTTCGGCGCTCGGATCTTCGGCTTCGCGTACGCTCGCGAGAAACGCTTCGGTCTCCGGACTCATCGCACGCCTCCCTCGCGCCGCGTACGCTCGCGATGACGCTTCAGCGCCGCCTCGAAGCGCGCGTGCGCGGCCCGCTTCTGCGAATACACGGTGTTCAGATTGGCGCCGAGCGCTTCGGCGATCTCGGGCACCGTGAGCTGCTCGAGCTCCGACAAGACGAACACGCCGCGGAGCGCTTCGGGCAACTCCTCGAGCAGTGCATGCAGGATCCGCACGGAGTCGTGGAGCTCGCTGCGCCGCGCCGGATCCGGCGCAGGGTCGGTCACGCCTTCGGGCAGGGGCAGTGCGCGCCGCTGGTTGCCGCCTCGCCGGTAGTCGCTCGCGACGCGCACGGCGATGGCATAGAGCCAGCCGCGCAACGAGCGCCCGTCGAAGTCGCCGAGCTTGCGATGAACGACGACGAAAACGTCTTGCGCCGCGTCATCCAGCTGGGCGGCGGGCACGCCGAGCCGGCGCAACGTCCGCCAAACGCCGCGAAAGTGCTCGGCGTACACGCTTTCGAAGGCCGGCGCCGGGCTCTCGCCGGCGAGCGCGGCCGCAGGCGCGAACGGAACGACCATCGAACGATCCATGGCGGCTCGCCCCGAAATCCGTGATCAAAACTGCGTCCCGGCGCCCGCGCCGAGGCGCAGGCTCGCCCGCGGGGCGCCCTCCGGCCCGAGGGCCACCGCGGAGCCGGCGAGGTCGAGCTCGAGCCGCAGCGCACCGACGCTGTGCTCGACACGTCCGGTCACCACTCCGGCAAAGCGCGGCGTGCTCTCGTCGACATCGACGGAATCACCGCCCTCCCGCCGAACGTAGGTGCGGTGGACGACACCGAACTCGCCGCCGGCGCAGAGCGAGAAGCGCAGCTCGGTACCGAGCCCGCGGCACGCCGAGAGCTCGAGCGCGGCGAACTCCGCTCGTGTGCGCTCGCTGAGCTCGGTCTCCTGGTTCTCGTCCTCGCGGCGAAGCCCGTAGCGAAACGCAGCGCGCAGCTCGACCGGTAACGCGAGCAGCGCGACGGCACCGCCCACGTAAGGCGTGGCGTTCGGAAGCGTGTTCACATCGATCCCACCGAGCACCACGACGCCGAGCGCCGGCCGCTTCGACTCGGCGCCGTCGGCGACCGGAGCCTGCCGCTCGGTGGCGCCCGTGGCGGTCCAGGTCTGCGCCGTCGCCGGTACGAGCACGCGTTCGGCGGCCGCGCCGGAGGGTTCTCGAGCTCGGGA
>DASXWF010000629.1:0-4439 GCA_036503835.1 Polyangiaceae bacterium
GTCAGGAAGTTGTTCACGTCGAATTTTCGCGTTTCAGCGTAGCGCTCGGCCTTCGTGAGCACGGAGTCGAGAATCCTGAGGGTGCGAGCGAACTGGCGAACGGCCAGGTAGTACATCGAAACCTCCTTCGAGCTGGGGGCCCCGTTGGAAACGCGGGGCGGCGCTCGCAGTTCTTGGTCCGGCGCCGGCCGATCGCAAGGCTCGCCTGCACGGGCAAGGCAACTGGCGCGCGAGCCGCGGAACGTCCCGCGATAAGGGCAGGGATCTAGCGAGTTCGCGTGACCGGAGCCGGCGTCGGTGGCGGCTCGTGTCGCAGGTTCAGGCGGTGCGTCGCAAAGGGCGCCGCCTTCAGCAGCCTGGCCTGGAAATCAGCCGGGTCCAGGATTACCTGCAGCAGGTCGCCCAGGGCCGTGAGCGGATTGGTCGCCGCGCTTCGCCCGCTTTCGTCCCAGTTGAGCAAGAGGATGTTCTGGAACCTCGAGCGGTTCGCGAGCATCACGCGCACGATCGCGCTCCGCGCGAGCAGATCGTACGTTCTGAGCGAGGCGGCGTCCACGAAGTAGCGCACCTGCTTGGTTTCACCGAGGAAACGCTCCAGACGCGTCGCATAGGCCGCGCCGAGCGAAGAATAGAGCTCGCCGACGAACCGCGCGTGGAGCACGCCCTCGCCGACCCAGCCGACGGTGACGGAGCCTTCCGGCGCGGTCAGTGTCTCCACTCGCTCGAAGAACGGCCCGGTGCCAAGCGGACATAAGCCTTTTCCCCAGGGTAGGGCCGGGTAGTAGAGTGTGGGGCGATGAAGTCCGACGACGACGCGCTCGAGTATCACGTGCGCGGTCGACCCGGGAAGATCGAGGTCGTATCGACCAAGCCCGTCGCGTCGCAGCTCGACCTGTCGCTCGCGTACACGCCGGGCGTCGCCGCGCCCTGCCGAGAGATCGCAGCCGATCCCGAAAAGGTCGCCCTGTACACGGCGCGCCAGAACCTGGTCGCGGTGGTCTCGAACGGCACGGCCGTGCTCGGACTCGGCAATCTGGGGCCGCGCGCGGCCAAGCCGGTGATGGAGGGCAAGGCGGTTCTGTTCAAGCGCTTCGCCGACATCGACGTGTTCGACATCGAGGTCGACGAGACGGATCCGCTGAAATTCGTCGAGATCGTGCGGGCGCTCGAACCGACCTTCGGGGGCATCAACCTCGAGGACATCCGGGCTCCCGATTGCTTCGTGATCGAGCGCGCGCTGCGCGAGCGCATGTCGATTCCGGTGTTCCACGACGACCAGCACGGCACGGCCATCATCTCGGCCGCGGCCCTGCGCAACGCCGCCGAGCTCCAGGAAAAGTCGCTCGCGGAGGTCAAGGTGTGCTGCATCGGGGCGGGCGCCGCCGCGACGAGCTGCATGCAGATGTGGGTGAGGCTCGGCGTTCAGCGCGAGCACGTCACGATGGTCGACGTGAACGGCGTGCTCGTGGAGGGGCGACCCGACCTCGACGAGTTCCGCGCGGCCTTCGCGCGCCCGCGGAGCGACCCGCGCCGCACGCTCGCGGAAGCGATGGTCGACGCGGACGTGATGATCGGTCTCTCGGCGGGCGGGCTCGTCACGCCGGCGATGCTGAAGACGATGGCCAAGCGTCCAATCGTATTCGCGCTCGCCAATCCGGACCCCGAGATCGGCTACGAGGAGGCGCTCGCGACGCGCCCCGACGCGATCGTCGCCACGGGACGCAGCGATTTTCCCAACCAGGTCAACAACGTACTCGGCTTCCCGTTCGTGTTTCGCGGCGCGCTCGACGTGCGCGCCAGCGGCGTCAGCGAAGAAATGAAGGTCGCCGCGGCGGAGGCGCTGGCCGAGCTCGCGCGCGAGGAGGTGACGGACGAGGTGCTGCGCGCGTACGGCCGGCACCGCATGCGCTTCGGCCGCGACTATGTCATCCCGAAGCCCTTCGACAACCGCGTACTTTATTGGGTGGCTCCCGCCGTCGCGAAGGCGGCCATGGCGTCGGGCATGGCCCGCGACACCCTCGACATCGACGCGTACAAGGAGCGGCTCTACCGCACGATCTCGCCCACGCGCCGCGTGCTCTGGAACATCACCGAATCCGCGAAGGCGAAGCGCCAGCGCATCGTGTTTCCGGAGGGCGACAGCGACGCGATCCTGCGCGCTGCGCACGCCGTGATCGAGGCGGGCATCGCGGAGCCGATCCTGCTCGGGGCGCCCGACCGTCTGGTCCAGCACGCCGAGCGCCTGGGTTTCGATCTCGACGGGGCGACGCTCGTCGATCCACGCGAGAGCGAACGGCTCGACGAGTACGTGGAGGCGTACTTTCGGCGGCGGCAGCGGCGCGGGGTGACGCACCTCGCGGCGTTCAAGGAGCTTCGCCGCTCGCGCACGGCGTTCGGCATGATGATGGTCGCGGAGGGCGACGCCGACGGTCTCGTCGCGGGCGTACGCCAGCCCTACCCCGCCACGATCCGCCCCGCGCTCCAGATCATCGGCGTGCGCGAAGGCGTACGGCGCGCGGCCGGCATGTACATGGTGGTCACGAAGCAGGGCGTGCGCTTCCTCGCCGACACCACCATCAACATCGATCCGGACGCCGAATCGCTCGCGGAAATCGCGATGCTCGCGGCCGACGCCGTGAGCGAGCTCGGCCTCGAGCCGCGCGTCGCGATGCTCTCGTTCTCGAACTTCGGCGACGCGCCGCACCCGTTCTCGAAGAAAGTCGCCGACGCGACGGCGATCGTGCAGCGCGCGCGTCCCGACCTCATGATCGACGGCGAGATGCAGGCAAACGTCGCCCTGGACGAGGAGGCGCGCGCCGTCTACCCCTTCTCGAAGCTCAAGGGAGCGGCGAACGTGCTCATCTTCCCGAACCTCGACGCCGGCAACGCCGCCTACAAGCTCCTGCAGGTGTCGGGGAACGCCGATGTCATCGGGCCGATGGTGCTCGGCTTGAAGAAGCCGGTGAACGTCCTCCAGCAGGGCGCGAAGGTCGATGCGATCGTGCACATGACGGCGATCACCGCGGCGAAGGCGAGCCGGAACGACGGAAGGTGAGGTCGCGGGAGCGGCAGCTCGCTACTCCGCGAGCGCTCGCATCACTGCACGATGCTGAGGACGACGGAATCGATGCCGCCGGCGTCGCCCATGTTGCTGTCGCCCGCGCAGAGTTTCCACGTGCCGGCGGCGGTCTCGCCGACGAACGAGGCGAGGGTGCCGGGCGCGGCGGCGCCGGCGTTCGGTGCATAGACGCAGAGGCCATCGAACTCGCACGCCGCGTCGGCGGTCCCGATGCCGCTGCCCATCGATTCGGCCGATGTGGCACCGCCGTCGACGAAGACGATGGGCCAGGCAGGTTCGAGGTCCGAGCTTTCTCCGGCACCGGTCCCAGTTCCGTCGTCGGTCGTTTCGGCCATGCCGGGGCGGCTCAGGAGCGTGACCACCGTGTTTTCGGGGCTGATGAGCTTGATCGTCAGATCACCGATCCAGCCGTGGGCCATGCCGACTCGAACGGTGACCAGATCGACCAGGCCGTCGCCCTTGCTGGTCACGAGAAGATCCGCGCACGACATCGAGGCGAGGGTCCCGTTGTACGCGTTGTCGGTGACTTGGATGTCGGCGTCCGGGCCCACGCTCGGCTCCGCTTGACACACGAGGTTGCAGCCGTCGAAGTTGTCGGAATCGTCGTCTTCGCAGTCCTCGCCGCTCTCGACGACGCCGTTCCCGCAACCCGGCGCCACGCAAATACCCGCCGAACAGACGCCCTTGCCACCGCCGCCGTCCCGGGTACAGGCGCCGCCCGTCGTCGGCACGTGCGCGACGCCGCTCTCCCGATCGCAAATGTCGGTGGTGCAGGGATTCGAATCGTCGCGCGATACGGGTTCGTTGCTGCAGACTCCGTCGCACCCGTCCGTGGTGCAGGCATCGTCGTCGTCGCACTCCGACGGGCTCGTGCAGGAGTCTTCCGCCCCGGCGCTGCCGCCTTCGCCTCCCGCATCGCCTGCTCCGGCTTGCCCGCCTCGAGGCTCGCTTCCGCCGCTTCCGCCGCTTGGATTGGAACCGCCGCCGGACCCGCTGCCAGCTTGGTTCTCGTCACCGCCGTCGCCGCTGCCCGCGCGCCCGTCTTCGCCGGCCTTGCCGTTCGAGCCGGCTCTGCCGCTGCTGCCGCCGCCCGCGCCGCTGCCGGCGCTACTCCCCGCGGCGCCCGCCTTGCCACCGGAGCTGCCCGCTTTGCCGCCGCTCGCAGAGCTCCCGGAGCTGCCCGCCAAGCCGCCCGCGCCGCTCGCCGGCACGTCCTGGTCTTCCTCCTTCAGACTGCAGCTCGCGGCCGCAACCACGCCGGCCAAGCTCAGCAGTGCGCCACGAAGGTGAAGGGATCTCGAAGCTGCCATGTTGTCTCTCGCGCTCACTGTCCGATGCTGAGCACCACGGATTTGATGAC
>DASXWF010000630.1:0-1528 GCA_036503835.1 Polyangiaceae bacterium
CAGCTCTACGTGAACGGCCGTCTCGCCGAGAGCTATTCGGTGGATCTCGGCTCGAACGTGCTCGACCGCAAGGTCGCCGCCGGCGACCAGGCGACGCCCGAGGGCCGCTACCGTATCGTGCGGCGCCTCGACGAGGGCGAATCCCGGTACTATAAAGCGCTGCTGCTCGATTACCCGAACGAGGCCGACCGCCGGCGCCTCGAAGAGCACCGGGAGAGCGGCGCCGTCAGCGCCTCCGCACGCTCGGGCGGCCTGATCGAGATTCACGGCGAAGGCGGACGCGGCACGAACTGGACGGACGGCTGCGTCGCGCTGGCCAACGGGGACATGGATGAGCTTTTCCGACGTGTGAAGGTCGACACGCCGGTGACGATAGTGGGTGGTAACGGTCGTGACGGAATATTCTCCAATCTCGTACTCGAGCTCGCCCGAACCGAGACCGCAAGCGCGCCCTAACGGGATGCCGCCGCGCCGGCTCGCGACCTTCGCCCTTTACGGGCTTGGCGTCGCCCTCGTCCTCACTTCCTTGCTGATGGGTCCGGCAGAGCCCGCCTACAGCGTTCTCGGCGCGCCCTCTGCTGACGATTTCGCGACCGCGCTTCCCTCCGGGGATGAGCTGGCAGCCCTCGCGACCGCGAACACGCGGCTCGCGCGAACGCTCAAGGACGAAATTCCGCACGAGGCCTACATCGTCGTCGACAGCATGAACAACCGCGTGTTCCTCAAGCGCGGCGAGCTCATCGAGATGGACGCGATCGCCTCGACGGGCTCGAGCAAGCGGCTGGTCGATCCCGCCTCCGAGCGTGAATGGGTGTTCAATACGCCGCGCGGCGAGTTCCGCGTGCGCGAAGAGCGCCGCAATCCCGTCTGGGTCAAGCCGGACTGGGCATTCATCGAGGAAGGCAAGCCGATACCGCGCACGCGCGCCGAGCGCGAAGAGCGCGGGAGCCTCGGCGAGCACGGGCTCTACTTCGGTGACGGCTACATCATTCACGGCACGCTCTACGAGCGCCTGCTCGGCCGCAGCGTGTCGCACGGCTGCATCCGCCTCGGTCGCGACGATCTGCGTCAGGTCGCGGCGGCCGCGGGCGTCGGCACACGCATATTCATCTTCTGAGCAGATCTCGCATGCACCGCGGCGTCGGACGATCGGGCGTCCTGCACGCGTTCGCGCTCTCGTTCGCGCTGGCATCGGCGGACCAGGCCAGCGGTCAGAGCGCTCCCGCCGCTCCGGCGCCCGACGCGGCTTGTGTCGTCGCCCGCAACAACGCGCTCACCGGCATCGCCGAGCTCGCCGAGGGTGACGAGTCCTATCTCGTGCTCGATCTCGCGGCAAGCAACATCACCATCGCGCTGCACGCCGTACCTCTCCGGATTTTTCCCGTGCTCGCCGTCGAGGCAGCGACCGAACCGGCGGCAACGCAGAACCTCTGGCAGACGCATCGCGGCGGCGCGTTCACGCCGGCGCGCACCGAGAATCCGCCCGAGGAGCTGCCCGTGACGCTCGAGGGTGAGACTGAGGAGATCG
>DASXWF010000631.1:0-3521 GCA_036503835.1 Polyangiaceae bacterium
CATCACGAAGCGGTTGGCCGAGCTGATGAACGGCAGCGTCGGCTTTCACAGCGTGCCGAACCAAGGCTCCGAATTCTGGGTGGAGGTACCCCTCGACACACCTGGCTCGCCGTCGAGCCGCCCGCCGGCAGTCGTCGTGGCGGACACGCGACTCGGCCGAGCGGGCCCCGCGCTGGTCCTCTACGTGGAAGACAATCCTGCCAACGTGAAGTTCATGGAGGCGCTCATGGAGGAGTTCGAGAGCATCGAGCTCGTCGTCGCGCGGACCGCCGAAGCCGGGTTGGAGATGGCGCGCGCCAGGCCGCCCAGCGTCGTCATCGTCGATATGAACCTGCCCGGGATGAGCGGACTCGATGCTCTCAACGCGCTCCGGGCCTTGCCCGAGACCAGACGGATCCCCGTCATCGCCCTGACCGCCTCCGCCTCCGAGCAAGACCGCCGTCGCGGCGAGAAGGCGGGCTTCCATCGCTACCTGACCAAGCCGGTCAAGGTCGAAGAGCTCGAGGCAGCGCTCGAAGTGCTGCTCGCTCCCCCCACCGTCCCGTAGCGGACTTCCAGCGCTCGTGCTCGGCTCGTTCGCCGAGGCTGCGGTGCGCTGTTGCCCGCGGGACGAGCAGTACGTAACGACCGACGATTGGCTCGGAGTCAGTCCGGAACGAGCCTCTCGATTCGAACGGCCGTCACCTTGTACTCGGGCGTATGGGTGATGCCGTCGTGCTCGCCGCTCGTGAGCCGGTTCAGGAATACGTCCGCCGTATGGAACGTCGCGAAGAGCTGACCTGGGCGTAGCGCAGGGTCGATGTTGACACGCACGACGACTCGACCGTGTCTGCTCACGACGGCTACGCGTTCGGCCTGCGAGAGGCCGTGCTCCACGGCGTCCGCAGGCGAGACGTCCAGAAGATCGGCGGGACGGAAGGTCAGGTTCGGCGTGCGCGCGGTCATGGTGCCCGCATTGAACTGGTAGAGCTTCCGACCGGTGGTGAGCAGAAACGGGTACTCCCCTGAACACTTCTCGTCCGTCGGCCGAAAATCGACACGGCGCAGGGCCGCGCGCAATCCGCCGGCGAACTCCGCCTGGTGGAGGACCTCCGTGCCGGGATGTTCGACGGTCGGGCACGGCCATTGGAGTCCGCCTCGTTCGAGCCGCTCGTAGGTGATGCCGGCTCCCGCCGGCCACACCTTGCGGATCTCTTCCCAGATCTCGCCGGCCGATCCGAAGGAAAAGCCCTTGGACTTGCCCATTTTCGTGGCGAGCTGGCAAAGGATCTGCCAGTCGGGTCGTGCCTCCCCCGGCGGCGCCAGCGCCGCGCGCACGCGCTGGACGCGACGCTCGGCGTTCATGAACGTTCCCTCCTTCTCGAAGGAGCATGCGGCCGGCAAGAACACCGTAGCGACCTGCCGCGCGGTCTCGTTCATGAACAGATCCTGCACGATGCAGAGCTCGAGCGACGAGAGCGCCCGCAGCGTGCGGCTCGTGTTCGGGTTGGTCAGGAGTACGTCGTAGCCTATCGCGTAAAGAGCCTTCAGCCGCTGGTCGAGCGCTGCGTCCAGCATCTGCATCAGATTCAGCCCGGGGAGCCTGGGAAGCGGCGCCTGCCAGACCGCCTCGAAGCGCGCACGCGCGGTTTCAATCGGCACGAGGCCAGTCAGTCGATCCGGCTCGCAGCCCATGTGCGCGGCGCCCTGCACGTTGTTCTGTCCCCGGAGCGGGTTCACGCCCGTGCCGCGCTTGCCGACGTTGCCCGTGAGGAGCGCCAAGTTGACCAGGCACATGACACCGTGCGTACCCTGCACGTGCTCGGTCAACCCGAGTCCATGAAAGCACAGAGCAGGCTTGTTCGACGCGTAGAGCCGCGCCGCCGACCGAATCAGCTCCGCGTCGACTCCGGACAACGCGGCGGCACGCTCGGGCGTCCATGGCTCGATGAACGCGCGAAATTCCGCCATTTCGTCGACGCGGCGAGCGACGAACGCTTCGTCGGTGAGGTTCTCGTGCAAGATGATCCACGCCATCGCGTTGAGAACCGGAACGTTCGTCCCGGGCCGCAGCGCCAGGTGAACGTCGGAGCTCAGGGCGAGCTCGGTAGCCCGCGGATCGAGCACGATCAGGCGCGCCCCGGCGCGAGCGGCTCGCCGCAGGCGCGCCCCGACGATCGGGTGATTCTCCGTGGCATTGGCTCCGACGACGAGCAGCGTCTTCGCGTGCTCGATGTCGTCGAAGGAGCTCGTGGCGGCCCCCGTCCCGAGCATCGCGCCGAGCCCGGCGGCGCTCGGAGCGTGACAGACACGCGCACAACAGTCGACGTTGTGCGTACCGAGCGCGACGCGCGCGAACTTCTGCGCCAGATAGTTCTCCTCGTTCGTGCCGCGCGCCGAGCCGAGCACGCCCACCGCATCGGGTCCGTGGCGTTCGACGATGCGGGAAAGGCGGTCGGCGACGTACCCCAGCGCCTCGTCCCACGAAACGCGCTGGAAGCCCGACGAGCCGCGGATCAACGGCGATGTCACGCGATCCGGCGCGCTCACGAAGCCGAATGCATACCGACCCTTGACGCAAAGGTGTCCCTTGTTGACCGGAGCGTCGAGCGCTGGACGCACTTCGACCAAGCGTCCCTCGCGCGTCCCGACGTTCATCTCGCAGCCGACGCCGCAGTAGGGGCAGGTGGTCCGCGTAAAGCTCGTCGCCCCGCCGCGCTCGTGCGAAAGCTTGTCGGAGAGGGCCCCGGACGGGCAGGCGTCGACACACGCGCCGCAGCTGACGCACGAGCTCTCCAGGAGCGAAGTTCCGGAATCCGGAACGAGCCGCGTGTCGAGTCCGCGATCCCAGACCTGCCACGTGTTCTGTCCCTGGAGCTGGCGACAGATTCGCTCGCAACGGCGGCAGTCGATGCAGCGTGACATGTCGATTCGGATGTAGGGATTGGACTCGTCCACGCGCTCGAGATCCACATGGCCCGCCAGCGCGTGCTCGAGCCCGTAGGCCCGCACTTCGCGCAGGAACGCGTTGTCGCTCGACCCAGGCTCCGGAGGAGGATGACTTCGAGCTTGGAGCTCGAGCAGGGTCCGGCGTGCGTGCTCGAGAGCGGGAGTATGCGTTTCGATCACCATGCCGTCCGCGAGCAACGTGGTGCACGCCGCGACGGGATGACCCGACCCTCGTACCTCGACCAGACAGAGCCGGCACACGCCCGCCGGCTCCAGCCGCGGGTCGTGGCAAAGCTGCGGGACGTGGACATTCGCGTCGTTCAGCGCGACGAGGATGGTCGAAGGCTTCGCCACGCGTCTCGCCACGCCGTTGATCACGACCGAAAGCTCGCGCGGCTCTCCCGGAGAGGCATCCCGGTGACCAGCAGGGGCGTCACGCTCGCTCATGCCGGCCAACCCTCGGCGCATCGACATGATCCGGCACCCGTGGTTGGCGTGGCGACACGACGTGTCGAGCTCCTCATTCGGCATCGACGATGGATCGCGCCGAATCGCGCGAGTTGCATGAGGCTCGCCAAGGTTCCTTCCGGTCG
>DASXWF010000632.1:0-2252 GCA_036503835.1 Polyangiaceae bacterium
GTTGTTTTCGACGACGGCGGTTCGCACGAGCGGCGGCTCGAATCGCGGATCGCTGCTCGTCGGATGGTGGCACCCTGACGCGAGCACGGACAGGCCGGTAGCGACAAATACGTGGAAACGACCCAATTTGGTTTCTGCTGAGAACATGGATACCTCTCCGACGACCGTGTGGTTGGGTGCCTGCCCGCGAGGCGCGCGCGGGTCGGCGACGACGGTCTCCCAGTCCGTGGCGGCTCGCGCGTGCTTCGCCGCATCCAAGCCCCTCGCGAGCCCGAGAACGTAGTCGTTGAGTTGATATCAACTGTTACTGCCGAAAAAGACGTGAGAGAAATGGGCCGCATTGCGCTGGCGGTCAGACCAGACGCCCGAGCTGCGCCCGGAGAGCCTCGGCGTCCTCCACCGAGAGCATCTTCTGCATACGCTCTTGTTGCACCTGCCAGAGCGGGATCGCCTTGCAGAGCAGCGCCTCCCCGGCCGGCGTCAGTACGGCCTCCCGCGCACGCGCGTCGTCCCGGGCGACGTCCACGCGAACCAGCTTTCTTCGCTGGAGCGGCTTCAGGGCTGCGGTAACCGTCGTGCGATCCATCGCGAGCGTCTCGGCGAGCTCCTGGATCCGGAGGGGTCCGAGCTCCGAAAGCAGCGACAACATCGAGAACTGCCCATTGTTCAGCGCCAGCGGCGCGAGCGCCTCGTCGTACTGGCGCGACACGGCCCTCGCCGCCCGTCGCAGCGCGAAGCTAAAGCATTCGCCAGGCCCGAGCGGGAAGCGTGACGGTTTCATGCTTTCTATTATGAGTTGATATCAACTCAAAGTCAAGAGGCCGAGCGCGAGCGCGAGAAGGGGGCGTCTCATCCGGAATGAGTCGAGCTCCGAGCCGGATCTCCGTCAACGCCCGGCGGAGGAGCGCGCGGTCACGAGCCAACACTTCGCGACGAAGCGGGCCGTGCCTTCCCGAACGTACGGCTCGTAGGCCGCGCGAATCGAGGCGGACGCGCGGTCGAACGTCGCCTCGTCCACCTCGCGCAGCGCGCGAGCGGCGGGTCCGAGCTTCGTGACGTAGGTGAGGAGCTCCTTCTCCGCCAGGCTGCACGCGACGTCGAGCGGACGGGCGTCGACGTCCGTCCAGCCGCTCGCGTCCAGGATCCGCCGCACGCGGTCGCCGTTCGCGAACGCGAACGGTCCGGGAGCATCCGGCGCCGGGCGGGGCAGCTCGGGCAGCAACGGCGCGGCCGCGATCGCCGCGGTCGTCATGAACGGATTGTCCTCAGGGCTGCGCCACGCCACGAACGTGAGCGTCGCTGTGGGTCGCGCGGCCCGTCGGATGTTCGAGAACGCCGCGACCGGATCGTCGAAGAACATGACGCCGAACCGCGAGATGACCGCGTCGAAGGCGTGCGGCTCGAAGGCATGCTCCTGCGCGTCCGCCTGGAGGAAGGCGGCGGAGCGAAGGCCCTCCGCCGTCGCGCGCGCCTCGGCGGCCGCGAGCAGAGGGGCCGAGATGTCCACCCCGAGGCAGAGCCCGCTCGGCCCGACGCGCCGCGCCGTCACGAGCGTGGTCGCGCCCGCCCCGCAGCCGATGTCGAGCACGCGCGCCCCCTCGCCGGGAGAGGCCGCGTCCAGGAGCCGGTCCGCGAACGGCGCCATCACGCGGTCGAGCACCTCCTGCAGCTCCACCCAGGCCCGGCCGCTGGACTCGTTCCACGCTGCGTATTGCTCGCAGTTCGTCTTGCGTTCGTCGTTCATGCTTTGCATCTTGCGACTTCAAGTCGACTTGAGGTCAAGTTGTGACACAGCATCTCGATATCACGGAGGTGGCGCGTCATGCCGGCGTTCCTGCCTCCACGCTGCGATTCTACGAGCAGAAGGGGCTCATCGCCTCGATCGGAAGGCGCGGGCTGCGGCGCACGTTCGATCCGCGCGTGCTCGAGCGGCTCGCGCTCATCGCACTCGGGCGAGCCGCTGGGTTCTCGCTCGACGACACTTCCTACATCAAGTAGTAGCCCTCCGGACTCAGCGGCGGCGGAACGCTCTCCTCGCCGATCAGCTGTAGCAGATTGATCTCGATGGTACGCGCGATCGCGGTCACGGGCGTGTCCGTCGGTCGATTGCCGAATGGATCCTGCAGGTGAACGGCGGTCTTCTCGAGCAGCAGCAGGGGAATGGCGACCGCCAAGGTGACCAGCACCTGCGAAGCGCCTTTGGTCTCCCCCAGCGCCATCGAGAAGAGGGTGATGAACAGGTAGATGAAGCC
>DASXWF010000633.1:0-4064 GCA_036503835.1 Polyangiaceae bacterium
AGGTAGCGATCGAGCGCGCCGGGCATCCCTGCGGCGAGGAACGCATCGAGCGCGAGCTCCGGCACGGAATCGAGACCCAGCGTAAAGCCCGAAGCCGCGAGCGTCCGCTCGGCGTCCTTCACGAGCAGAGTCCCCGGAACCCGTACGAGGCCCGAGCGCGCGTCGAGCTCGAACGTGTCGCGCTCCGGCGATCGCGGCGCCGGAGCGGGGTCCGGCTGCGCCGGGGCGGCTCCGAGCGGCGAGCCCGGGCACAGCGTGCCCGACGGATCGAGCGCGCTCTTCACGCGGGCGAGCGCGTTCATACCCCCTTCTCCGAGCTCGCCTGAAAGCGCCTCGCGCCGCAACCGGCCGACCCCATGATGGTGCGCCATCGTGCCGCCGGCGGAGAGCGCGGCGGCGAGCCCGTCGCTCCAGATGCGTTCATGCAGGCGCACGCTGTCGCCGCGCGCGGCGGCGACGAACGTGAAATAGATACTGCACCCGTCCGGATAGGCGTGGCTCAGGTGAGCCATCACGAGCGCGTGCCTGCCGAGCGCGCGCCGGACTTCGTCGTAGAGCGTCTCGAGCCGCGACCAGGGCGCCGCGACCTCGAACGTGTCGTTGAACGCGGAGTGCCGGTAAATACGCGACTGCTCGTAACTCACGGCGTAGCGCCGCGCGTACCAGGCGCGGGCCGGCTCCTCGCCGAGCGAGCGCCCCTTTTCCCGAGCCACGAGCGCCGCGGCACGCCGCGCGTCTTCCTCCGCCTCCCCCGCTCGACCTTCGAACATCAACACGAGCTGCGTTTCTCGCATGAACGTGCTTTCGGCGAACGAAAGCGCTCCGCGCAGCAGGCGCGGCGCCCGCAACCAGAACGCGAGGTGCTCGTGACGGTCGGCCCCGAGCGGCTCGAGGGACGAAGGCTCGACGGGCGGATGCGGCTTCGCCTTGCCGACGAGCCGCGTATCGAGCGGATCGTAGAGTCGCGCGACCGCCGGTCGCAGTCCGGCCTGATAAATCGCGCGCAGTGCCTCCATACCCGCGCGGACGCTCGGCAGCTCGAAGCCCTCGAAGGCGCGCGCCTCGGGCAAGCGGTGCACGCGCAGCTCGAGCTCGGTCAAGATCCCGAGCGTGCCTTCGCTCCCGGTGAGGAGGGGCACGAGCTGCGGGCCTCGCCGGCGGCGGCGGGCCCGAACGGTCTCTCCCGTCCCGAGCACCACGGTCGCGCCGGTGACCATGTCCTCGATCTTGCCGTAGCGCCCCGAGCATTGCCCGGCACCGCGCGCCGCGACCCAACCGCCGACCGTCGAGCACAGGATGCTCGACGGGAAGTGACCCACGGTGAGCCCCGCGCGCGCGAGCTCTTCCTCGAGCGGTACGCCGAGCAGGCCCGGACCGACATGGATCCCGTCGCCGTCGCCTTTGCGCCAGGAGCGCATGCGTTTCGTGTCGACGACCACGGTGCGCGGATCGCACGCGACCGCGCCGCACACGCCGCTGCCGGCTCCGTACGGCACGAGAGAAATCCCCTCGCGCCGGCCGAGCGCGACGAGCTCGGCGACCTCCTCCGCCGTCTCGGGTCGAACCACCGCCGCGGGAAGCTCGGTCTCCGAAGGGCGCTCCCCCGACTGCACCCGCACCAAGTGACGCTGCCAGAGATCGCGCGCACCGGCGAGCCGGTCGGGCACCGCCACACTCGCGCGCGCGCGAAGCGGCGGGGAGAGCTGCTCGAGAAAGCCGAGTCGGGCCTGCACCGCTGGTCGGTAGCCTACCTGAAACACCGCGTACTGAGGTAACTTCGCCCCATGGCGCGCCTGAGCTACGCACCGTCGGCACTGCTCCTGCTCACGGTTTCGTTCGGCTGTGGAGGTTCGACCCAGCCCGCGAAGGAGGCGTCCGAAGGTGACGCCGAGCGCTCCGCGGCAGCGGAGAGCGGGGGCGAGGACAGCCCCGCGGACAGTGACTCGGAAGACAAGGCCGCGAGCGCCGCCGCCGAGAAGCGCCCGGTCTGCGACGACGGCACGTGCACGCCCTGCGGCGGCGCGCTCTGCCCGAGCGGCTGGTACTGCGACGAAAGCGCGAAAGGCGGTCCGGCGTGCGGCTGGTTGCCGGAGTGCGTCGCCAAGCCGACCTGCGCGTGCGTGAAGCGCGCCTTCAGCGGCTGCTCGTGCGAGGATCAGGGCGGGGCCGCACACGTCAGCTGCGGCTAGGCGCGCGCCGCTCCAACTAAACTGCGCACAGGGCACACACAAATCCCCACACACGGCGGCTCGCGGGCGACGAAGAGCGGTGTTGGGGTCGAAGCGGACGTGCGCTAAACTTACGGGCTTGCGCTTCGATCGAACCACGGCGAAAAAACTCGTGGCCTACGCCGCTCCCCTCGCGCTCCTCGCCGGCGCGTGCGGCGGCGAGGAGCAAACAGGGAACCCCGGGGGCGGCACCGGTGCCACGACGGGCGGTTCGCTCGCCGGCAGCAGCGGCCGCGGCGGCGCGGGCGGAAGCAGCGCCGGGCGTGGGGCGAGCGGGGCCGGAAACAGCGGCAACCCGGGCGGGCGTGGCGGCGCCGGCGCGGGATCGAACAGTGCAGCCGGCGAGAACACGGGTGGCGATCCCGGAGCAGCGGGTGCGAGCGCCGCGGGAACGGGCGCGGCTGGAGCGGGCGGCTCGGATTCAGACGGCAACTTCGGCGTGCCGGAGACGACCTTCACGCTTCCGGTGCCGGCGGGCGACAAGCCCGCGCTCTACCATCCGGACCTCGGCGGCGAGTTCCCGGAGGTGGACTTTTCGACGCTCGATCGCCTCTACATCCCCGCCGGCGAGTACCGCACGGTGCTGCTCGGTGGCCTGCCGGAGCGAAGCGCGGAGCGCAGGCTCGTCATCACGAATCGGGGCGGGCAGGTCAAGGTCGGCGGAGAGGCGTCGAACTACGTCTTTTCGATCAGCGGCGGCACGAACTGGGTGCTCACCGGCCGCTACGACGAAACCTCGCGCACCGGCGACGCTGGATTTCGCGGTCACGCCGGAGGCGCCTACGCGAACAGCCAGGGCAGCTACGGCATCCTCATCGACGACGCCTTCAGCAAAGAGGGCTTGTCGGGCCTTGCGGTGGGCGGCCGCGCCAGCGATTTCGAGCTCGAGTTCCTGGAAGTCACGCGCGCCGAGTTCGCCGGCATCGTCGTGAAGACCGACGACGACGGCGGCGCGACGATGCGGAACGTCGCCCTGCACGACCTGTACGTCCACGACACGGGCTCGGAGGGCCTCTACCTCGGCAGCACGCAGGCGCAGCCCCAGCACGCCTTCGAAAACCTCCGCATCCACGACAACCGCTTCCTGCGCGCGGGAACCGAGGCGCTGCAGGTCGGCCAGCTCGGCTCGGACTGCGAGATCGATCACAACGTGCTCGGCCCCGGGGCGGTTCGCTGGCGCTCCGCCTTCGCCGACTACCAGGACGGGAACGTGCAGTACGGCCAGCGCTACGGCAGCTCGAGCTTCCACCACAACGTCGTGATCGGCACCGGCGACCTCTTCGTCGAACTCTTCCCGACGCCGGTCGACGGCGATCCGCGCGCGGCGGGCGACGCCGTGAACTTCAGCGACAACTACTTCTCCGACACGTCGGCCTCCGGCGTCTACACGCACGCCGACGAAACCGGCGTCACGATCCGCTTCGAGCGCAACCAATTCCGCGGCTTCTACTGGAACTATCCGGAGGTGCATCCGGACGCGGGCGAACCGGTCCAGGTCTTCGGCGTCGGCTCGAATACGCTGAACCCGCACGTCCTCCGCGACAACGTCGTGGACGGTCCCTACCCCTTCCTGATGTGGACGTTCCCGAGCGTGACCGAGGAGAACAACGTGACCGCGAGCATCGAGCGCGTCCGCTTCCGAGACTTCATGGGGCCCGAGCTCGACGAGAACTACCGCCGGCTCGAATGGTGGACCGAGCGCGCCACGCGCCATCCCGATCAACCGCTCGTCGTCTATCCGGAAGGCGCGTTCGTCGTGCACTTCGGCACGCTGTATCGCGCCCTCGCGGAGAACTCGGCGACGCCTCCCGACAGTGATCCCGAGATCTGGGAAGC
>DASXWF010000634.1:0-1669 GCA_036503835.1 Polyangiaceae bacterium
TACGGCGTCCGATCGGCGCTTCTCCACGCAGAAGTCGCGGGCGAGCGGCGAGTAGTTTGGGTTTCGTTCTTTTCGGGAAGCAGATGACGTTGCGGTATTTATTGAGTATCAGCTCAGGATTAGCGGCTTTTCTGCGACGACTGCCAAAGTCTTTGGCGCGAGCAGATCGCGATCGGCGCGAGTCGCCACTCGCCCCGCGAGGAGCCGGCGAGGCCGGCGCCCGCTGTCTTCCCGGTCGGAACGGTCGCGAGACCTTCCGGTCGGCTGCAAGAACCAACGGTCACCGTAGACGCTGGGGTTTCTCCGAGACGATAGGATTCGCCGCAGCAACAGCGGTGCTCGGGTTCACCCCGGCAGTGTCGGCCACCCAGCCGCTGGACACCTTCCTCGACGCGGCCCGCGCGGGCGGCTTCGACGCTCGCGAGCAGGCGGCGTTGGTCGAGCAGCGAAGCTGGGAGAAAGAGGCGGCGCTCGGACGCCTGCTGCCCGCCGTCTCGGCCACCGGCATCTACACGCGCAACCAGTACGAGTCGGTGATTCCGGCGGGCCCGATCACGCCGGTCGAGCTGGTCATCACGCCGCAGAACCAGCTCGACGCGGTGTTCCGGCTCGACGTGCCGCTCGTCGATCTGTCGGGCCACCAGCGTTATGCCCAGGCACGGCACTTCGCCAGGGCCGCCGAGGCCCAGCGCGATCTCACGGCGAACGAGATCGATCAGGTGGTCGCGCGCTCCTACTACGCGTTCGTCGGCGCCTCGGCGCTCGTCGACGCGGCGGAGCGCAGCCTGCGCAGCAGCGAACAGAATCTCGCCTACGTGCTGACGCGGCACGCCGCGGGCGTCGCGACCGAGCTCGACCGCGAGCGCGCCAAGGCGAACGTCGAGCGCTCGAAGCAAGACCGCACCCAGGCCGAGCTCATCCGCGTCACCGCGGCGCGAAATCTGGAGACGCTCTCGGGGATCACGCCCGCACCGGTCACCGAGTACCCGAACGACGATCTGCGGCCCGAGGCGCCGCTCAACGAGTGGATCAACCACGACACCCCCGCCGATCGCCTGCAGCAGCATCTGAGCCGCGCCGCTGCCTCGGGCAAGAAGGCGGCGGCCTATTCCCTGCTGCCGACACTCGGCGCGAGCGCCGAGGAGCGCATCTCGAACTCCACCGGCTTCTCGGGCAGAAACTCGTCGTACACGCTGCAGGCCGTCCTCTCCTGGCGCGGGGACTACGGCACGTACGCCGCCGCCCAGGCCGAGGCGAGCGCGGCCGACGCGCAGGCCGTGCGCTCGGATCGCAGCCGCCGCAACGTCGAAGACGAGATCTTCGACGCCCACGAGCGCGTGCGAGCCGGGATCCAGAAGAGCGCGTCGGCTCGCGCGGAAGCCGAAGCTTCGCTCCGCGCCGAGCGCCTCTCCTTCTCTCGCTACCAGGCCGGCGCCATCACCCAGCTCGACGTGTCCCAGGCGCAGCGCGACGCCTTCCAGGCGCAAGCCGCGCGCATCCAGGCCGACGCCGACCTCGCCTACTCGCGCGTCGTCCTACGGAGCGTCGCCGGCAAGCCCCCGCGCGTCCCCGCCTCGACCCTCCCCCCGATTCCCGCGACCGCCATCCTGGGCGAGGCCCCCGCCACGGTTCCCCCACCAGCCGCCCCCGCCCCCGCCCCCCCCCCCGC
>DASXWF010000635.1:0-2940 GCA_036503835.1 Polyangiaceae bacterium
CAGCCGAACTTCGGCACGATCTTCGTACGCCTGCACCCCTGGGAAGAGCGCAAGACCGCCGAGCTCCACGCCAAGGGGATCATGGGCAAGCTCGCGCGCGCCTTCTCGCAGATCCCGGAAGCGGTGATCTTCCCCTTCAACATCCCGACCATCTCGGGCTTCGGCGCGTCCGCCGGCTTCAACTTCCTGCTGCAGGATCGCAGCGGCACGATGAGCGTCGAGCAGCTCGGAGCGCAGACCGCCGCGTTCCTGGCCGCCGCGCGGCAGCGCCCCGAACTCGCGAACCTCTTCACCTCCTTCAACCCGAACTATCCGCAGCTCGGCGTCGAGCTGGATCGGGAGAAGGCCCGCAAGCTCGGGGTGGGCGTGAACGAAGTCTTCGACGCATTGTCCGCCTCGCTCGGCGGCAAGTACGTGAACGATTTCAACCGCTTCGGGCGCCTGTTTCGCGTCTACGTCCAGTCGGAAGCGAACTACCGCCAGAGGCCGGAGGACATCGGCGAGGTCTACGTGCGGAGCCAGGCGGGCGACATGGTTCCGCTGTCCACGCTGGTCGAAGTGAAACGTCAGCCCGGCACCGAGCAGACGACGCGCTTCAACCTGTTCCGCTCGGTGGAGATCAGCGGTATTCCCGGCGCCGGCTACACCTCGGGCCAGGCGCTCGACACGCTGGAGCAGGTGTTCAAAGAAAAGATGCCGCCGGAAATGAGCTTCGCCTACTCCTCGATGTCGTATCAGGAGAAGGTCGCTCCGCCCGCAGCGCCGACGCTCGTCCTCGCCATCGTCTTCGTGTTCTTGCTGCTCGCGGCGCTGTACGAAAACTGGCGCCTGCCGTGGGCCGTGCTGCTCGGCTCGCCGCTCGTGGCGCTCGGCTCGTTCTTCGGCGTGTGGCTGATGGGCTACGACAACAACGTCTACGTTCAGATCGGCAACATCATGCTGATCGGGCTCGCGGCCAAGAACGCGATTCTGATCGTCGAGTTCGCCAAGGCCAAGCAGGACGAAGGCATGCCCATCGAAGAAGCCGCGCTCGAGTCGGCGCGCCTGCGCTTCCGACCGATCCTGATGACGGCGTTCGCGTTCATCCTGGGCGTGGTCCCGCTGATGCGCGCGTCCGGCGCCGGCGCCGGAGCTCAAAACGTCATGGGCGCCGCTGTCTTCTTCGGCATGCTCGTCGCCACGGCGCTCGGCGTCTTCCTGATCCCGGGCAACTTCGCGTTCGTGCAGGGCCTCGGCAAGAAGAAGGGCACGCCGAAGGTCGACACCAAGACGCAGCCGCTCGCGGGGGCGCACTCGGCGGGCGGAGCGCACTGACATGTTCGCTCGCAGAGCTCGAGTCGCGCTGTTCTGCCTGGTCGGCACCGCCTGCGCGGCCGGCCCCGACTACAAGCGGCCCGCCGTCGTCACGCCGGACAAGTGGCGCGACTCCGGCGCGGCGGACGCGTCCATCGCGAACGTCCCCTGGTGGGAGCTGTTCCAGGACGCGCAGCTTCGCACCCTGATCAAGGTCGCGCTCGCGGAGAACCGCGACCTCAAGATCGCCGTCGAGCGCATTGAGGAGGCGCGCGCCGCCTACGGCATCGCCAAGGCCGACTTCTATCCGCACGTGAACGCCGAGCTCAAGGCCGGCGGACTCAACCCGAGCGACGCGAGCCTCACGCACACACCCGAAGGCGACGGCGGCGCCAAGGCCATCTACAGCGCCTCGCTCGGGTTCTCGTGGGAGCTCGACTTCTTCGGTCGCATCCGGCGCGCGAGCGAGGCCCAGAAGGCCGCCCTGCTCGCGACCGAGGAGGCACGGCGCGCGGTGGCGCTCTCGCTCGTCTCCGACGTGGCGCTCGCGTACCTGGAGCTGCGCGGGCTGGATCGCCGGCTCGACATTTCGCGCACCACCCTGAAAGCGCGCAAGGAGCACGTCGACTACTCGCGCACGCGTTACGAAGGCAGCGTCGCGAACGAAGTCGACTGGCGTCAGGCTCAAGCCGAACAGCACCGCATCGAGGCCGTGGTGTACGACTACGAGAAGCTCGTCGCCCAGCGCGAGAACGAGCTCTCGTTCTTGCTCGGCCGAAACCCCGCCGCCATCACGCGCGACCGCGCGGCTCAGGATCAACCCGTGCCGCCCGAGGTCCCCGCGGGCCTGCCCGCGCAGCTCCTCGAGCGCCGTCCCGACGTGCGCCGGGCGGAGATGGACCTCTGGTCCGCGACCGCCCGCATCGGCGAGGCCAAGGCGATGCTCTACCCGCGCATCGCGCTCACCGGCTCTTATGGCCTCGCCAGCACCGACCTCGGCAACTTCGTCGATCCGTCGAGCCAGAGCTGGAACGTGTTTGCGAGTCTCTTGCAACCGATCTTCGAAGGCGGAAAGAACACCGCGCGCGTCGAAATGCGCGAGTCGCAGCAGCGCCAGGCCGTCTACGCGTACGAGAGAACCCTGCTCCAAGCGCTGCGAGAGGTCGAAGACGCGCTCACCGGTCTGCACTCGGCGGGACAGCAACGGCTCGCGCAAGGCGCCCGCGTCGGCGCCGAGCGCAAGGTGCTCGAGCTCGCGGAGCTTCGCTACCGCGGCGGCGTGAGCGACTACCTTCCGGTGCTCGACGCCCAGCGTTCGCTCTTCACCGCCGAGATCGACGAAGCCACCACCGCGACCGAGCACACCAAGTCCCTGATTCGCCTGTACAAGGCGCTCGGCGGCGGCTGGCCGGCGCCGAAGGGCGCCGGCAGCCAACCTCCGAAGAACGCGCCGGCAGCGGCCGCTTCGGCAGCAGCGGGCGCACAGACCACGGCGCCGGCACCGTCAGCGGCACCGCCCGCCCCCGCAGCGCCCGCGCCGGCAGCACCGCCCGCGACACCGACTGCGCGCCCTCCGGGCTGAGCCGCTCGGTCATCGAGCGGCAGAGTGAGCGTTCGGGCGATCCGCCGGGTGCTCACAACCCGAAC